>NZ_WKFA01000029.1:0-64242 GCF_021605325.1 Pseudomonas sp. PA-7-1E | reverse complement strand
GCCGCCACGCGCCATCCATGGCGCGGGGCGGCTAAACCGGCATCCCTGCCGGTTTACCCCCCAAATCCCTGTCGAATTCCGGCCAGCGTGGTTTAACGGGGCGCCTAAGATCAAAAGCAGATCAAGAGCGGCTCGCTTCGCATCGTGGTTACCGTTGAGCTAACAGAGTTATGTAGATACCTATGGCTATCGCAGGCAAGCCAGCTCCCACATTATTTCTGTGTACGCGTCAGGTCTCGCATGCGTTGCAGTACGGCATTCAAGCCATTGCTGCGCGACGGCGATAGTTGGCGCGACAGGCCCAGTTGATTGAACCAGCCAGGCAGGTCGACCGCTTGCAATTGATCAGCCGACAACCCATTGACCCGTGCCAGCAGCAACGCCACCAACCCGCGAATCATCCGTGCCTCGCTGCTCGCAGCAAACTGCCAATGGCCATCCTGCAAGCGCCCCACCAGCCACACCAGGCTTTCGCAACCTTGCACCAGGTTAGCATCGACCTTTTCGTCATCAGCCAGGGCGGGCAAGCGTTCACCCCATTGCATCAGCATCCGTGCGCGCTGCTCCCAGCTGCCCACGGCCTGGAAGGCTTCCAGCGCGGCTTGTGCCTCCAGCGGCAAGCTCATCGCAGCATGTCCAGCGCCTGGTCCAGCGCTTCAAAAAAGCGTTCCAGGTCGTCGGAATCGTTGTAGAGCGCCAGGGAAACGCGGATAGCGCCTGACAGATGCATTGCCTTCAACAATGGCATCGCGCAGTGATGACCGGCACGCACTGCAATGCCTTGCTCGGTCAGCAGGTGGGCGAGGTCGGCGTTGTGCACGCCCTCCACCACAAAACTCACCAGCGCCACCTGCGGCGATCCCAGCACGCGCACGCCATTGCGTGCCTTAAGCCCACGCAGCAGGTAGTCATGCAGGGCGGCTTCGTGGGCGATCACCGCCGAGGCATCCAGCGAGCTCAGGTAATCCAGGCTCGCGCCCAGGCCGATCACGCTGGCAATCGGTGGGGTGCCGGCTTCAAAGCCCAGCGGCGCGGGGCGAAAGCTGGCGCTGTGGTAGTCGGCCTGTTGCACCATCTCGCCGCCGAACTGCCAGTGGCGCAGGTGGTGCAGGGCCTCATTACGGCCATACAGCACGCCGACGCCGTCCGGGCCGTAGAGTTTGTGGCTGGAGAACACGTAGAAGTCGCAGCCCAGGGCCTGTACGTCGTGGCGGCCATGGACGATGCCTTGGGCGCCGTCCACCACCGTGAGGGCGCCATGTGCCTGGGCCAGCGCCAGCAAGGCTTGCAGCGGCTGCCAGGCACCGAGCACGTTGGACAACTGGCTCACCGCCAGCAGGCGCGTGCGCGGGCCAATCAAGCGGGCCGCGGCGTCCAGGTCGATTACGCCTTCATCGTCCAGGGGTAATACCACCAGCGTGAGCGCGCGGCGTTTGGCCAATTGCTGCCAGGGCAACAGGTTGGCGTGGTGTTCCAGGGCGCTGATGGCAATCTCATCGCCCGCATTGAATAAGTGTTCCAGGCCATAGGCCAGGAGGTTCAGCGCAGACGTTGCGCCGTGGGTAAACACAACCTGCCCGCTGTCACCTGCGTTCAACCACTGCGCGACCTTGCTGCGGCTGTCTTCAAAGGCCTGGGTAGCATGGGCCCCGGGCAAATGCTGGGCACGGTGCACATTCGCTGCGCCATTGGCGTAGTAATGATTGATGGCATCCAGCAGGGCTTGGGGTTTTTGCGTGGTGGCGGCGCTGTCCAGATAGATCTGGTCTTGCCGTTGCAGGGTGGCGATGGCCGGGAAGTCGGCGCGCCAGGGGGAGGGCACAAGCATGGTGATCAAGACTCGTATAAGCGGGCCGCCCCCGAGGGTGCGGCCCGCTAGTGGCATCGAGTGGCTGCTTAGTTGTGAGCGTGCAGCGCTTCGTTCAGTTCGATGGCCGATTTGTGGGTTTTACACTCCACGGCACCGGTCTCGGAGTTACGACGGAACAGCAGGTCCGGCTGGCCAGCCAACTCGCGTGCCTTGACCACCTTGACCAGTTGGTTCTGCTCGTCCAGCAGGGCAACCTTGGTGCCGGCGGTGATGTAGAGGCCCGACTCCACGGTGTTGCGGTCGCCCAATGGGATACCGGTACCGGCGTTGGCGCCGATCAGGCAGCCTTCGCCCACCTTGATCACAATATTGCCGCCGCCCGACAGGGTGCCCATGGTGGAGCAACCGCCGCCCAGGTCCGAGCCCTTGCCGACGAATACGCCCGCCGATACGCGACCTTCGATCATGCCCGGGCCTTCGGTGCCCGCGTTGAAGTTGACGAAGCCTTCGTGCATCACGGTGGTGCCTTCGCCCACGTACGCGCCCAGACGGATACGTGCAGCGTCAGCGATACGCACGCCAGCCGGTACGACGTAGTCGGTCATTTTCGGGAACTTGTCCACCGAGAACACTTCCAGCAGGTCGCCACGCAGGCGCGCTTCCAGTTGGCGCTCGGCCAGTTCATTGATGTCGATAGCGCCCTGGCTGGTCCAGGCCACGTTCGGCAACTGCGGGAACACACCGGCCAGGCTCAGGCCGTGGGGCTTGACCAGGCGATGGGACAGCAGGTGCAGCTTGAGGTAGGCCTCAGGCGTGGAGGTCAGTGCGGCGTCTTCGGCCAGCAAGGTCGCGACCAGCGGCGTGTGGCTTTCAGCCAGGCGGCTGAGCAGGGCGGCCTGGGCAGCATCGACGCCTTTGAGCGCGTCGGCCAGTTGCAGGGCCTGGCTCACGGTGAAGGTGATCGCCTGGTTGCCTTCGGTGTAACCGAGGATCGGTGCGATGGCGGCAACGATTTCAGCCGACGGGTTGAGCAAGGGTTGTGCGTAAAACACTTCCAGCCAAGCACCTTGGCGGTTCTGAGTGCCGACGCCGAAGCCCAGGCTGAACAGGGAATTGGACATGCTGTTACCTCTACAAAAATGGAAGGCTGGCCTACTTGAGGGCCGCCGAATAACTATCTGGCTTGAAGCCAATCAGGGTTCTGTCACCGAGATCGAGCACCGGGCGCTTGATCATCGAGGGTTGTGCGAGCATCAATTCAATGGCTTTCGACTGATCGAGATCGGCTTTGCGTTCGTCTTCGAGTTTGCGAAAGGTGGTGCCCGCACGGTTCAAAACCACCTGCCAACCGTGCTCATTGCACCATTGGGTCAAGTGTTCGCGGTCGATACCGGCCGTTTTGTAGTCATGGAACTCATAGCTCACCCCGTGCTCATCGAGCCAGGTGCGCGCCTTTTTCATGGTGTCGCAGGCTTTGATGCCGAAAAGGTGCAAGGTTTTGCTTGAAGCACTCAAGGAATTGCCCCCCTTTGGACGTATGAAAATGAAAGATCGCCGATTATGCCACGACCAGCGGGTTTCGGCGCCGCTCGTCAACAGCGTGCGACTTTTGTGCAAAGTGCCAGTGCGCAGCATAGGCCAGTAACATAGCCAGGTAACATAGCCGGGTAATATGGCACTTCAACGGCCAGTTGTTGCCTGATGTGTCGTTGCAAGCCGATTGTCCGGGAAACCCGCGTTATGCAAACCGCCTACACCGTTCTTATCCTGCTGATGCTGGTCAGCTTTTCGCGCCTGATCGGGCGCATCATTCCACTGCCCTTGCCCCTGGTGCAGATCGCCGCCGGCGCCTTGCTGGCCTGGCCCACGTTGGGGCTGCATGTGGCGCTGGACCCTGAGCTGTTCCTGTTTCTGTTCCTGCCGCCACTGTTGTTTTCCGATGGTTGGCGCATGCCCAAGCGTGAGTTGTGGCACCTGCGTGGCCCGATCCTGACATTGGCGGTGGGGCTGGTGCTGTTCACCGTGGTGGGCGCCGGTTACTTCATTCATTGGTTGCTGCCCTCGATCCCCTTGCCGGTGGCCTTTGCCCTGGCAGCGGTGCTCTCGCCGACGGACGCTGTGGCGGTGTCGGCCATTTCCCAGAACCGTTTGCCCAAGCCGCTGATGCACATGCTCCAGGGCGAGGCCTTGATGAATGACGCGTCGGGCCTCGTGACTTTCAAGTTCGCCCTGGCCGCTGCGTTGACCGGGGTCTTTTCCCTGGCGGATGCCAGCCTGACGTTTGTGTTAGTGGCGGTGGGCGGGCTGGCGATCGGTGTGGCGTTGAGCTGGCTGGTCGGCCGCCTGCGCGCCTGGATGATCGCGCGCGGTTGGGACGACCCGGCGACCCATGTGGTGTTCATGTTGTTGCTGCCCTTTGCTGCGTACGTACTGGCTGAACGCCTGGGCGCGTCCGGCATCCTCTCGGCGGTGGCAGCGGGCATGATGCAAAGCTGGCTCGACCTGCTGCCGCGCCAGACCAGCACGCGCCTGCTCAACCGCAGCGTGTGGTCGTTGCTGGAGTTTGCCTTTAACGGCCTGATCTTCCTGCTGCTCGGTCTGCAACTGCCAGACATCATCAAGGCCGTGGTCAGCCATGAAACCACGCTGTGGCCCACCTTGATGTATCGCTGCCTGGATGTGGTGGCGATCTTTCTGGTGCTGGTGGTGTTGCGCTTCATCTGGGTGCAAAGCATCTGGCGGCTGTCAGGGTTGCTGCGCAGGCTACGTGGCAAAAGCGCGCTGACCCTGGTGCCGACGGCCCGTTCCTGCTGGTTGTTGACCGTCGGCGGTGTACGCGGTGCGGTGACCCTGGCGGGCGTCATGTCGGTGCCCTTGCTGTTGGCGCCTGGCCAGGATTTCCCTGAGCGTGACCTGCTGATCTTTATCGCTGCCGGTGTGATCCTGTTATCACTGGTCGCTGCCTGTATCGCGCTGCCGCTGCTGTTACGCGGCGTCGAGAATAGCCCGGATGAAAAACGCCACAAAGAAGTGCGCGAAGCCTGGAAAAAGACCGCCGTGGCCGCGATTCATGCACTGGAGGCCGACGAGCCAGCCGAGGCCGAAACGCCGGACGCCGCCCAGGCGGCATTGGCTACCGAACTGAAGGCACGGCTGATGTCGGAATATCGCCATCAATTGGAAGTCTTCAACGATTCGGCTGAAGCTCAGGCGCTGGCGCAGCAAATGGACCTGCTTGAGCGCAAGCTGCGGCTCAAGGCTCTGCGCGCGCAACGGTTGGAGTTGTACAGCTTGAGCCGTCACCACCAGATTGGTGATGACGTATTGAGGGAGGTGCTGGCGGAATTGGATATGAGCGAGGCGAATTTGGGGCTCAAGAAATAGCAGATATCGCTTTTGGATAGGTCTTTTTTGCCCAGGCGATGTCTCCATCGCTCAGCGCCCAACTTTCTGACTGGGCCCAGCCTCTGTGTGTGAAGGCGGAATCAATTTCATAGTGCATGACTGATTCGCCATCATAGGGCATGAAGTGGTATTTGCTGGACCGAGGCAGGGGAAGCAAGTTGCGTTCTGCCTCTTGCTTGTTTGATCCGGGTATACGTTTGATCTTCTCCATATCCCATGGAATATCGGCGTCAGGGTGTTGATGGGCGTGATGAGCGCCCAGCATATGCCCAAACTCGTGCATCACGATGTAAGCGAATCTGGGGTGCTTATGGTCCCATGGGAGTTCCATGGTGGGATACGCTGGATTTTTATCGAGTGCTTGCGTTCCTACGGCTGAGTTGCCTTCGGAGTCGTTGCTCGGGTTCTGCGCGATACGAACATCCCCTTCATTCCCGGATACAAACTCGAACTTCAGATTGATGTGGGGCAGCCATTCGCTGGCGGCCTTTTTAACGGCCAGTACGTATTCATCGTCCTTATCGCATTCGTAGATGGCGATTTTGATCGTGCTGTTTTGAGGCCAGTATCTAGCCGGCTCACCAATATTGCGCCGGCTTCTGGAAAGCGGTTGTGCTTTATCTGCGGAGTCTTCGTTGGACGCACTGGGCGAGTTGTATAGAAAAGCGGATTGGGAGGAGGTGACTATCACGTTATCTTTCCTGCGATGAGTGTGGGCGAATGTATTGGTTTATTCGTCCACGTCGCAGGAAAGTTCCGAGCATACTGCTTGAAATTATATGCCCCGTATATCATGGATATATACGGGAGGGTGTTCAGGTGCGACGTTGAATGTAATCCCGAATCCGCTCAGCCGCTTCCACGCATTCGGCCAACGGCGCAACCAATGCCAGGCGCACACGCCCCGCACCTGGGTTAAAGCCGTCCACTTCCCGCGACAGGTAAGAGCCCGGCACCACCGTCACATGTTCTTCCACGAACAAATCGCGGCAGAAGGCGGCGTCATCGCCTTGTACATTCGGCCACAGGTAAAAGCCGCCGTCCGGGCTTTGCACGTCCAGCACCGGCTTGAGGATCGCCAGCACTGCGTCGAACTTCTCGCGGTACAGGTCACGGTTGGCCAGTACATGGGCCTCATCCTGCCAGGCGGCGATGCTGGCCAACTGGGTTTGCACCGGCATCGCGCAGCCATGGTAGGTGCGGTACAGCAAAAAGGCCTTGAGGATCTCGGCGTCGCCGGCCACGAAGCCTGAACGCAGGCCTGGCAGGTTGGAGCGCTTGGATAGGCTGTGGAATACCACACAACGCTTGAAGTCCTGACGGCCCAGTTCGACGCAGGCGCTGAGCAGGCCCGGGGGTGGGGTTTGTTCGTCGAAGTACAGTTCGCTGTAGCATTCGTCGGCGGCGATGACGAAATCGTATTTATCGGCCAGGGCGATGAGTTTTTTCAGCGTGGCGACTGGAATCAGCGCACCGGTCGGGTTACCGGGGGAGCACAGGAACAGGATCTGGCAACGTTTCCAGATATCCGCAGAGACAGCATCGAAGTCTGGATTGAAGCCGTTGCTATCCAGGCACGGCAGGTAATGCGGCTTGGCCCCGGCCAGGAACGCGGCGCCTTCGTAGATCTGGTAGAACGGGTTGGGGCTCACAACCAGTGCATCGTCGCCACGGTTGACCACGGTCTGGGTGAAGGCAAACAACGCCTCGCGCGTACCGTTGACCGGCAGGATGTTGCGCGCCGGGTCCAGCCAGCCCTTGGGCACGTTGAAGCGGCGTTCGCACCAGGCGCCGATGGCTTCACGCAGTGCCGGGATACCCAACGTGGTGGGGTACACCGCCATTTGATCGAGGTTATTGCTCAAGGCCTCGGCAACGAAGGCCGGTGACGTGTGCTTGGGCTCGCCGATGGACAGTGCGATCGGGCGTTTGTCCGGGTTCGGCGTCACGCTGCCGAGCAGGGCGCGCAGCTTCTCGAAGGGGTAGGGCTGCAACTGGTTAAGGGCGTTGTTCATATAAGCCTCTATCACGGTGAGCGCGGATCTGTGGGAGCTGGCCTGCCTGCGATCTGCGGTCGATCGGACGGGCCGAGGTGTCTGCATCGCAGGCAAGCCGGCTCCCACATGACTCGTGTTCACAAAGTTAAGAATTCAAATAGTCAGTCTGGTCAGCTCGACACCGGGTTCCTGGGTCACGCTCAACTGCTCCACGATTGCCGCCTGTAAACGCAGGCACAGCTCCGGGTCGGACAGTGGCTGGTTGTCGGCATCGGTGATAAAGAACACGTCTTCCACCCGCTCGCCCAGGGTCGCAATCTTGGCATTTTGCAATGACAGGTCGAACTCCAGGAAAATCCCGCCGATACGCGCCAGCAGGCCTGGGCGATCCGGTGCGCTGAGCTCCAGCACCGTCACCGGGCGCTGTGCGTCGTTGGAAATGGTCACCTGAGGCGCAAAGGCAAAATGCTTGAGCTGGCGCGGCACCCGGCGCTGGATGATGGTGGGGTAGTCGTCGGGGTTGCGCAGGGCTTCGGTGAGGCCCTCGCGGATCTTTTTCACGCGCGCCGGGTTGTCGCCAATCGAGTCGCCGTCGGCGTCGAGCACGATGTAGGTGTCGAGGGTGAACTGGCTGCTGGAGGTGATGACCCGGGCGTCATGGATGTTCAGGTTGAGCTGGTCCATGGCCGCCACGGTCACGGCGAAGAAGTCGTGCTGGTCGGGCGCGTAGATGAAGATCTGCGTGCCGCCTTCGAATTCGCGCTGGGTGGTTTCCTTGATCAAGACCAACGGGCCGCCATCGGCGGGTTGCTGCAGGATTGCGTCACTGTGCCAGGCCACGTCGCCGGCGGTGTGGCGCAGGAAGTAATCATCACCCAGTTGCGACCAGAGTTGCTCGACGTCGTCCGGGTCGTTACCGCCGCGCACCAGGATATCCAGGGCTGCGCTTTGGGTGCGGCGGATCTGCTCTTCGCGGTCCACCGGGTTCTCCAGGCCACGGCGCAGGGCGCGCTTGGTTTCGGTGTACAGCTGGCGCAACAGGCTGGCACGCCAGGAGTTCCACAGCGTGGGGTTAGTGGCGTTGATATCGGAGACGGTCAGCACATAGAGGTAGTCGAGACGGGTCTCATCGCCGACGATGCCGGCAAAGTCGTGAATCACCTGTGGGTCGGACAAGTCCTTGCGCTGGGCCGTGGTCGACATCACCAGGTGGTTCTGCACCAGCCAGACAATCAGGCGGCTGTCCCACAACGGCAACTGGTGGCGCTGGCAGAAGGCTTCGGCATCGACCGCGCCGATCTCCGAGTGGTCGCCATGCCGGCCCTTGCCGATGTCGTGGTACAAGCCGGCCAGGTAAATCAACTCGGGCTTGGGCAGCTTGGCCATCAGCTTACTGGCCAGCGGGAATTTCTCTGACACCTGCGTGTACTGCAACTTACGCAGGTGCTTGATCAGGTTCAGGGTGTGGGCATCGACGGTATAGATATGGAACAGGTCGTGCTGCATCTGCCCGACGATAAAGCCGAACTCCGGCAGGTAGCGCCCCAGAATGCCGTAGCGGTTCATGCGCCGCAGGTTGCGATGGATGCCGATGCGGCACTTGAACAGCTCGATAAACAGGCTGGTATTGCGAATGTCGTTGCGAAAATCGTCGTCGATCAGGTGACGGTTTTCCCGCAGCAAGCGGATGGTATCGGCGCGCACGCCTTTGATCTCCGGCTGCTGGGCCATCAACACGAAGATTTCCAGCATGGCGAACGGGGTGCGGCGGAACACGTTGTCGTTGCGTGCTTCGATATAGCCGTCGTGCAACTGGAAACGCGCATTGATCGGCTGCGGTGGCGCTTCGTCTTCGGGGGCCAGGATCACTTCTTCGAAGTGCTGGATGATCAAGTCGCTGAGCTGGGCAATGCTCATGACTACCCGGTAGTACTGCTGCATGAAGCTTTCGATGCTGGTCTTCGCATCTTCGCCTTCAAAGCCCAGAAGGGTAGCGATAGAGCGCTGGTGATCGAAGAGCAGGCGGTCTTCGGAACGACCGGCCAGCATGTGCAGGGCGTAGCGCACCTTCCACAGGAATTCCTGGGACGAGGCCAGCAGGGAATTTTCGCTCTCCACCAGAAAGCCTTCGCCGGCCAGGGCGCGCAGGTTCAGCGTGCCGTATTGACGGCGCGCCACCCACAAGATTGTCTGGATATCCCGCAGCCCACCGGGTGAGCCTTTGACGTTGGGTTCCAGGTTGTATTCGGTGTCGTTGTACTTGTGGTGCCGGGCTTTTTGCTCGGCGCGCTTGGCCAGGAAAAAGTCTTTGCTTGGCCACATGTGTGCGGTACTGGTGACTTCGAGCATGCGCTGGCGCAGGCGCTCGGGGCCGCAGATGGTGCGGCTTTCCATCAGGTTGGTGACCACCGTCAGGTCGGCACGGGCTTCTTCGGCGCATTCGTCCACCGAGCGTACGCTCTGGCCGACTTCCAGGCCGATGTCCCACAGCAACGTCAGAAAGCGCTCGATGGAATCGCGAAAGGTCTCATGATCGGCCTGGTCCAGCAGGATCAGCAGGTCGATGTCGGAGTAGGGATGCAGTTCGCCGCGACCGTAGCCGCCGACCGCCACCAGGGCGATATCGGCGTCGAAACTCCAATTGAACTGCTCCCAGGCCTTTTGCAGGATGTTATCGACGAACCAGGCGCGGTCTTCGATCAGGCGGCGAATATCCCGGCCGCTGCGAAAGCGCGCATCGAGCACCTCGCGGGCTTGGCGGATGGCCTTCTTGAAGGCGGCGATGGGGCTTGCCTTCAGTGCCAGCTCGGCCTGGAATTGGCCGCGGTCGAAGAGTTCGGGATCCACCTGGGGCATCGTTCGGCTTTCCTTTCTATCTATCAGTCAGTCACAACACGTTGCGGGAAAACCTGGGCGACCTTCAGGCCGAAACGCGTGGGATGGTGTCGTCAGCGCGCAGGGTGAAGATCTCGTAGCCGGTGTCGGTGACCAGCAGGGTGTGTTCCCACTGGGCCGAGAGCTTGCGGTCCTTGGTGATGGCGGTCCAGCCGTCGCCCAGCACCTTGGTGTCGGCCTTGCCCTGGTTGATCATCGGTTCGATGGTGAAGGTCATGCCGGCCTTGAGTTCCATACCGGTACCGGCACGGCCGTAGTGCAGAATCTGCGGCTCTTCGTGGAACACCTTGCCGATACCGTGGCCGCAGAACTCGCGCACCACCGAGAAGCCGTTCTTTTCCGCGTGCTTCTGGATCACTTCACCGATGTCGCCCAGGCGGCAGCCGGGCTTGACGATCTCGATGGCCTTGTACATGCATTCCTGGGTGACCTGGGACAGACGCTCGGCCCATACCGGCACATTACCGACGTGGAACATGCGGCTGGTGTCGCCGTGGTAACCATCCTTGATCACCGTGACGTCGATGTTCAGGGTGTCGCCGTCTTTCAGTGGCTTGTCACCGGGAATGCCGTGGCAGACCACGTGGTTGATCGAGGTGCAGATCGACTTGGGGAAGCCTTTGTAATTCAGCGGGGCAGGGATGGCTTTTTGCACGTCGACTATATAGTCGTGGCAAATGCGGTCCAGCGTTTCGGTGGTGACGCCGGGCTTGACGTGTTCGGCGATCATTTCCAGCACGTCGGCAGCCAGTTTGCCGGCAACGCGCATGCCTGCGATGTCTTCGGCGGTTTTCAAGGTAACGGTCATACAGGCTCTCTCTAGCGCGACGCGCTGAAATCAATACGGTTCACGGGGAGCGCGACAAAGGGGTACAGCATTCGCGCAAGTCCCAAAAAACGCGATTCTAACAGACGATGCTGGCAAATCATGCGCGTCTGGTGATCGCTTCTCTCTATGAGGTAGAGGCATGTTGGCTGTATTCAAGGGGTTACGCAAAGACGACGACCGGCAAGTGTGATTGCGGGTTTCGTTTTTGCCGATGCTGTGGTATAAAATGCGCCGCTTTCCGGGGATACCCCGCAAAGCTTAAATCCACACACGTGTCGACACGATGACCTGGGTGCCGGAGGCCTTGATGCCGCTGGTTGGTCATTGGGATACGTGGAGGCCAAACCCGACTTATTAAGGAACTATCATGTCCCAAGTCAACATGCGCGATATGCTGAAGGCCGGTGTGCACTTCGGTCACCAGACCCGTTACTGGAACCCGAAAATGGGTAAGTACATTTTCGGCGCGCGTAACAAGATTCACATTATCAACCTTGAAAAAACCCTGCCAATGTTCAACGAAGCGCTGACTTTCGTAGAGCGTCTGGCCCAGGGCAAAAACAAGATCCTGTTCGTTGGCACCAAGCGTTCCGCTGGCAAGATCGTTGCTGAAGAAGCAGCACGTTGCGGTTCGCCGTACGTGGATCACCGCTGGTTGGGCGGCATGCTGACCAACTTCAAAACCATCCGTGCTTCCATCAAGCGTCTGCGTGACCTTGAAGTACAAGCCGAAGACGGTACTTTCGCCAAGCTGACCAAGAAAGAAGCGCTGATGCGCTCCCGTGACCTGGAAAAGCTCGATCGTTCCCTGGGTGGTATCAAGGACATGGGCGGTCTGCCTGACGCACTGTTCGTTATCGACGTTGATCACGAGCGCATCGCGATCACCGAAGCCAACAAGCTGGGCATCCCGGTTATCGGCGTAGTCGATACCAACAGCAGCCCGGAAGGCGTTGACTACATCATCCCAGGCAACGATGACGCAATCCGCGCTATCCAGCTGTACATGGGTTCGATGGCTGACGCTGTAATCCGTGGTCGCAACCACGTTGCTGGTGGTACCGAGCAGTTCGTTGAAGAAGCTCCGGTAGCTGCCGCTGAGTAATTGACGCCCTGGCGTTGACTCAGTAAGCAAAAAGGGGGCTTGGCCCCCTTTTTGCCACCTCGAAAACCATTTGTCGGCAGCGCAGCTACATTATTTGTAACGTGCAGCGGCCTACAACGGAAATTCGGGAAGAATTGATCGCCCGTTTAATCGGGTGGAATGGTTGAAAACCTATCCAAGAGGATTTTGAAATGGCAGAGATTACTGCAGCGTTGGTTAAAGAACTGCGTGAGCGTACCGGCGAAGGCATGATGGATTGCAAAAAGGCCTTGACCAAGGCCGGCGGCGACATCGAAAAAGCCATTGATGACATGCGTGCTTCCGGCGCCATCAAGGCTGCCAAGAAAGCAGGTAACGTGGCTGCTGAAGGCGCTATCGCTCTGAAAGAAGACGGCAAATCCGCCGTTCTGCTGGAAGTGAACTCCCAGACCGACTTCCTGGCTCTGCAGGATGACTTCAAGGCATTCGTTGCTGCCAGCGTCGAAAAAGCTTTCGCTGACAAGCTGACCACTGTTGAGCCTCTGATCGAAGCTCAAGAAGCAGCTCGCCTGGTACTGGTCGGCAAGGTTGGCGAAAACGTCAACATCCGTCGCCTGGTTCGCGTTGAAGGTGATGTAGTTGGTGGCTACCTGCACGGCAACAAAATCGGTGTTGCAGTTGTTCTGAAAGGCGGCGACGTTGAGCTGGCCAAAGACATCGCGATGCACGTTGCTGCAAGCAACCCTGAGTTCCTGCTGCCTTCGGAAGTTTCGGCCGAAGCGATCGAGCGTGAAAAAGCTGTGTTCCTGCAGCTGAACGAAGAAAAAATCAAAGGCAAGCCAGAAAACATTGTTGAGAACATGGTCAAAGGCCGTATCAGCAAGTTCCTGGCCGAAGCAAGCCTGGTTGAGCAGGCGTTCGTCAAGAACCCTGAAATCAAGGTTGGCGAACTGGCTAAGAAAGCCGGTGCTGAAATCGTTTCCTTCACTTACTTCAAAGTAGGCGAAGGCATCGAGAAGCCGGTCGACAACTTCGCTGAAGAAGTTGCTGCCCAGCTGGCTGCCGCCAAGCAATAAGACAGTTCCAAACTGTCGCCGAAAGAGGCTGCCCGCTCACGCGCGCAGCCTCTTTTCAAATGGGAAGGCCAATTTTATTTGGTTTCCTCTCGGAACTGGCTTACAAAGCCGTGTTCCGATGGCGCTGTGACAGCGTCCAGCTAGAGTGAACGCAAGCCGTAAACGGCTCGCCAAGAATTTTTAAAAAATACGCCGCAGGAGAGATTCGCAATGGCTCAGCAGGGCAGTGGTTATCAGGCTCGCTATAAACGCATTCTACTCAAGCTCAGCGGCGAGGCCCTGATGGGCTCGGAAGAGTTCGGGATCGACCCCAAGGTGCTTGACCGCATGGCGCTGGAAGTCGGCCAGTTGGTCGGTATCGGCGTGCAGGTCGGCCTGGTGATTGGTGGTGGCAACCTGTTCCGCGGTGCGGCACTGAGTGCGGCCGGTATGGACCGGGTTACCGGCGACCACATGGGCATGCTGGCCACTGTGATGAACGCCCTCGCCATGCGCGACGCCCTGGAGCGCGCCAACATCTCGGCCATCGTGATGTCGGCAATTTCCATGGTTGGCGTGACCGATCACTATGATCGCCGCAAAGCCATGCGCCACCTGAACTCCAAGGAAGTGGTGATCTTTGCTGCTGGCACAGGTAACCCGTTCTTCACTACCGACTCGGCCGCATGCCTGCGTGCTATCGAAATCGATGCTGACGTGGTGTTGAAGGCGACCAAGGTGGATGGCGTATACACTGCAGACCCATTCAAAGACCCGCATGCCGAGAAGTTCGATCATCTGACCTACGATGAAGTACTGGATCGCAAGCTGGGTGTCATGGACCTGACCGCTATCTGCCTGTGCCGCGACCACAAGATGCCGCTGCGCGTATTTAACATGAACAAGCCCGGCGCCCTGCTGAATATCGTACACGGCGGCGCAGAAGGGACTCTGATCGAGGAAGGCCAACAATGATCAACGAAATCAAGAAAGACGCCCAGGCGCGTATGCAGAAATCCCTGGAATCCTTGAGCCACGCCTTTGGCCAGATCCGTACTGGCAAGGCGCACCCAAGCATCCTGGGCAGCGTGATGGTGCCTTACTACGGTTCCGACACCCCGCTGAGCGGCGTGGCCAACGTGACCGTGAAGGATTCGCGTACCCTGCAAGTTGTTGCCTTCGAGCGCAACATGCTCGCCGCCGTCGACAAGGCTATCCAGAGTGCCGGCCTGAACCTCAACCCGACCAACCTGGGCGAGTTGCTGCTGATCTCCATGCCAGCCCTGACCGAAGAAACCCGCAAGGGCTTCACCAAGCAGGCGCGCAGTGCTGCTGAAGATGCGCGCGTTGCCGTGCGTAACATCCGCCGCGATGCACTGGGCGACCTGAAGAAACTGGTCAAGGACAAGGAAATCAGCGAAGACGAAGAGCGCCGTGCCGTCGCTGATATCGACAAGCTGACCAAGGACGCCGAAGCCCAGATCACCAAGGCGACCGAAGAAAAAGAAAAGGACCTGATGGCCGTATAAGGGGTCAGGACGCCTTCATGGAAAAGACCAAGCAGACTGTGCCCTCCGTGGTGCCGCGCCATGTCGCGATCATCATGGATGGGAATAATCGCTGGGCGAAAAAACGCTTTATGCCGGGTGTTGCCGGGCATAAAGCGGGTGTTGACGCGGTAAGGGCGGTGATTGAGGTGTGCGCCGAGGCAAAGGTTGAAGTATTGACCTTGTTCGCGTTCTCAAGTGAGAACTGGCAGCGACCCGCCGATGAAGTCAGTGCCTTGATGGACCTGTTCTTCAAGGCTCTGCGTCGTGAGGCCAAGCGCCTCAACGACAACAACATCAGTCTGCGTATCATCGGTGATCGCTCGCGTTTCCATCCGGAGCTGCAAGCTGCCATGCGCGAAGCCGAGGCCATCACTGCCGGTAGTAACCGTTTTGTGTTGCAGATCGCAGCCAACTACGGTGGTCAGTGGGATATTGCCCAGGCTGCGCAGCGGCTGGCCCGCGAAGTGCAGGCCGGCCATCTGCGCCCGGACGACATCACGCCCCAACTGTTGCAAACCTGCCTGGTGACCGGCGACCTGCCGTTGCCGGACTTGTGCATTCGCACCGGTGGCGAGCATCGCATCAGCAATTTCCTGCTGTGGCAGCTGGCCTACACCGAGCTGTACTTCTCCGACCTGTTCTGGCCGGACTTCAAACACGAAGCCATGCGTAATGCACTGGCTGATTTCGCTTCCCGTCAGCGTCGCTTCGGTAAAACGAGCGAGCAGATCGAAGCTGGAGCCCGGGTTTAAATGCTTAAACAACGAATCATCACGGCGCTGATCCTGCTGCCGATTGCCTTGTGCGGTTTTTTCCTGCTCGACGGTTCCGGCTTTGCGCTGTTCATCGGCCTGGTTGTGACCCTTGGTGCGTGGGAGTGGGCGCGCCTGGCAGGCTTTGTCAACCAGTTGCCGCGTATGGCCTATGCCGCCTTGGTCGCGCTGTTGTTGTTCTTCATGTACATCCTGCCGGACATCGCGCCCTGGGTGCTGGGGGCTGCAGTGTTGTGGTGGGCGTTGGCGACTTTCCTGGTGCTCACCTATCCGCGCACCAGTAGCCAGTGGTCCAGCGTGGCCTGCAAGCTGGTGATTGGCCTGGCGATCCTCTTGCCGGCCTGGCAAGGGCTGGTGGAGATAAAGCGTTACCCGCTGGGCAACGAATTGATCCTGGCTGTGATGGTGTTGGTATGGGGCGCCGACATTGGTGCCTACTTCTCGGGGAGAGCCTTTGGCAAACGCAAGCTGGCCCCGGCCGTAAGCCCCGGCAAGAGCTGGGAAGGCGTATACGGCGGCCTGGCCTTGACGCTGCTGATCACCCTGGTGGTCGGTGTGGTGCGTGACTGGTCGGTAAAGGAAGTGCTTCTGGCCTTGCTGGGGACGGCTATTGTCGTCTTCATCTCGGTGGTGGGCGACCTTACCGAGAGCATGTTCAAACGCCAGGCGGGCATCAAGGACAGCAGTAACCTGCTGCCAGGCCATGGCGGTGTGCTTGACCGTATCGACAGCCTCACCGCTGCGCTGCCTATTTTTGCCGTGCTGTTGTGGATGATCGCTTCGTGAGCCGCCTGCAGCAGGTTACGGTGCTGGGCGCGACCGGCTCGGTCGGGCTCAGTACCCTGGATGTCATAGCGCGTCACCCCGATCGCTATCAAGTTTTCGCCCTGACCGGCTTCACGCGTTTGCGCGAGTTGCTGGCCTTGTGCGTGCGTCACTTGCCGCGCTTTGCCGTGGTGCCTGAGGCGGCTGCGGCTCGTAATCTGCAGGATGATCTGCGGGCTGCCGGGCTGGCCACTCAGGTATTGGTTGGCGAGGCAGGCTTATGCCAGGTCTCGGCCGACGCGGACGTGGATACGGTGGTGGCGGCGATTGTCGGTGCGGCAGGTTTGCGCCCGACCTTGGCGGCAGTCGATGCTGGCAAGAAAATCCTGCTGGCCAACAAAGAAGCTTTGGTCATGTCCGGCGCACTCTTTATGCAAGCGGTGCGTAAGAGCGGAGCGGTGCTGCTGCCTCTGGACAGCGAGCACAACGCCATCTTCCAGTGCATGCCCGGTGATTTTGCCCGCGGCTTGAGCCAGGTCGGCGTGCGCCGAATTCTGCTGACGGCATCGGGTGGCCCATTCCGCCAGACTCCGTCGGCCGAGCTGGACCATGTGTCTCCCGATCAGGCATGCGCTCACCCGAACTGGTCCATGGGGCGCAAAATCTCCGTGGATTCGGCGAGCATGATGAACAAGGGCCTGGAGTTGATCGAGGCATGCTGGCTGTTCGATGCGCGGCCTGACCAGGTTGAGGTGGTCATTCACCCACAAAGTGTGATCCATTCCCTGGTCGATTACGTGGATGGTTCGGTGTTGGCGCAATTGGGTAACCCGGACATGCGCACGCCGATCGCCAACGCCTTGGCGTGGCCTGAGCGGATTGATTCCGGCGTAGCACCGTTGGACTTGTTTGCAATCGCGCGCCTGGACTTCGAAGCCCCGGACGAGCAGCGTTTCCCTTGTTTGCGCCTGGCGCGGCAAGCGGCCGAGGCGGGTAACAGTGCCCCGGCGATGCTTAACGCGGCCAACGAAGTTGCCGTGGCGGCGTTTCTTGAGCGGCGCATCCGCTTTCCGCAGATCGCGAGTATCATCGAGGACGTCCTGGCGCTTGAGCCGGTAGTGGCAGTGAATGACCTGGAGGCGGTGTTCGAGGCCGACACCAAGGCCCGAGCCCTGGCCGGGCAATGGTTGGATCGCAATGCGGGTTAGGCCGCGGGCAGGTTTGAGTCTTCAGGCATTGGATTGAAATGCGGAGAAATTAGATGAGTGCGCTCTACATGATTGTCGGCACCCTGGTTGCTCTGGGTGTGTTGGTGACCTTCCACGAATTCGGCCACTTCTGGGTGGCGCGTCGTTGCGGCGTCAAGGTATTGCGCTTTTCCGTCGGTTTCGGCATGCCGTTGTTGCGCTGGCATGATCGCCGCGGCACTGAGTTTGTCATTGCTGCTATCCCGTTGGGCGGCTACGTCAAGATGCTCGATGAGCGCGAAGGCGAAGTGCCTGCAGACCAGCTGGACCAATCCTTCAATCGCAAGACCGTTCGTCAGCGTATTGCGATTGTGGCGGCGGGACCGATCGCCAACTTCCTGTTGGCGATGGTGTTTTTCTGGGTCTTGGCCATGCTGGGCAGCCAGCAGGTGCGCCCGGTCATTGGCGCGGTCGAAGCCGACAGCATCGCGGCCAAGGCGGGCTTGACGGCAGGGCAGGAAATTGTATCGATTGATGGCGAACCCACCACAGGGTGGGGCGCGGTCAATTTGCAGTTGGTGCGTCGCCTGGGTGAAAGC
Organism: Pseudomonas sp. PA-7-1E; assembly: GCF_021605325.1. NCBI lineage: Bacteria > Pseudomonadati > Pseudomonadota > Gammaproteobacteria > Pseudomonadales > Pseudomonadaceae > Pseudomonas > Pseudomonas sp. PA-7-1E. The sequence continues at coordinate 46,293 of NZ_WKFA01000029.1, read as the reverse complement.
GGCACCGTCAATGTGGTAGTGCGTGACCAGGGCTCCAGCGCCGAAACCCCGCGGGCATTGGCGCTGGACCATTGGCTCAAGGGCGCCGATGAGCCCGATCCGATCAAATCCCTCGGGATCCGCCCTTGGCGTCCGGCCTTGCCGCCGGTGCTGGCCGAGCTGGATCCAAAGGGGCCGGCCCAGGCTGCTGGCCTGAAAACCGGTGATCGCCTGTTGGCACTTGATGGCCAGGCGCTGGATGACTGGCAGCAGGTGGTCGACCTGGTGCGTGTGCGCCCTGATACCAAAATTGTGCTGAAAGTTGAGCGCGAGGGTGCTCAAATCGACGTCCCCGTGACCCTGGCGGTGCGAGGCGAAGCCAAGGCGGCCGGGGGCTACCTGGGGGCAGGGGTCAAAGGTGTCGAATGGCCGCCATCGATGGTGCGAGAGGTCAGCTACGGGCCTTTGGCAGCGATTGCAGAGGGCGCGAAACGCACCTGGACCATGAGCGTGCTGACCCTCGAATCCCTCAAGAAAATGTTGTTCGGTGAGCTCTCGGTAAAAAACTTGAGTGGACCGATAACCATTGCTAAAGTGGCGGGCGCTTCTGCCCAGTCGGGTGTCGCGGATTTCCTGAATTTCCTGGCTTATCTGAGTATTAGCCTTGGGGTTCTGAATTTGCTGCCCATTCCAGTATTGGATGGGGGGCATCTGCTGTTTTATCTGGTCGAGTGGGTGCGTGGTCGCCCCTTGTCGGATCGGGTGCAGGGTTGGGGGATACAGATTGGTATCAGTTTGGTGGTCGGGGTGATGTTGTTAGCCCTGGTCAACGATCTGGGACGTCTGTAACGCTTCGCTGAATTGCGAATCTGCCGCATTTTGCGGCAGTTTGTTTATTGCCAGTTGGAATAAGAAAGGACTTCATGAAACGTCTGCTGCTAACTGCGGTTCTCACCGTATTGATGATCGCCGAAGTTCACGCCGAGTCCTTCACCATCTCCGATATTCGCGTCAATGGCCTCCAGCGGGTCTCCGCGGGTAGCGTCTTTGGTGCCTTGCCGTTGAACGTCGGGGAACAGGCGGATGATCGTCGCCTGGTGGAATCCACTCGTGCGCTGTTCAAAACCGGGTTCTTTCAAGATATCCAACTGGGTCGCGAAGGCAACGTCCTGGTCATCACGGTCGTCGAGCGACCTTCCGTCGCCAGTATCGCGATCGAAGGTAACAAGGCCATCTCCACTGAAGACCTGATGAAGGGCCTGAAGCAATCGGGCCTGGCCGAGGGCGAGATCTTCCAGCGCGCAACCCTTGAGGGTGTGCGTAACGAGTTGCAACGTCAGTACGTTGCCCAGGGCCGCTACTCCGCGACCGTGGAAACCGAAGTGATCCCCCAGCCTCGTAACCGTGTGGGCCTGAAGGTCAACATCAACGAAGGCACCGTGGCCGCCATCCAGCACATCAACGTCGTGGGCAACACCAAGTTCCCTGATGAAGACCTGGTCGACCTGTTCGAACTCAAGACCACCAACTGGTTGTCGTTCTTCAAGAACGATGACAAGTACGCCCGTGAAAAACTCTCCGGTGACCTGGAACGCCTGCGCTCCTACTACCTGGACCGTGGCTACATCAACATGGACATCGCTTCGACCCAGGTGTCCATCACCCCGGACAAGAAGCACGTCTATATCACCGTCAACGTCAACGAAGGCGAGAAGTACAAGGTTCGTGACGTCAAGCTCAGCGGCGACCTGAAAGTGCCTGAAGACCAGGTCAAGTCCCTGCTGCTCGTGCAGAAGGACCAGGTGTTCTCGCGCAAGCTGATGACCACCACCTCAGAACTGATCACCCGCCGCCTGGGTAACGAAGGCTATACCTTCGCCAACGTCAACGGCGTGCCGACCCCGAATGATGAAGACCACACCGTGGACATCACCTTCGTCGTCGATCCTGGCAAGCGTGCCTACGTCAACCGTATCAACTTCCGTGGCAACACCAAGTCCGCGGACGAAGTGCTGCGTCGTGAAATGCGTCAGATGGAAGGTGGCTGGGCTTCGACCTACCTGATCGACCAGTCCAAGACCCGTCTTGAGCGCCTGGGCTTCTTCAAGGAAGTCAACGTCGAAACCCCGGCCGTACCGGGTGTGGATGACCAGGTTGATGTGAACTACGCCGTTGAAGAACAAGCCTCGGGTTCGATCACCGCCAGCGTCGGTTTTGCCCAGAGTGCCGGTTTGATCCTGGGTGGTTCCATCACGCAGAACAACTTCCTGGGTACCGGTAACCGTGTGTCCATCGGCCTGACCCGCAGCGAATACCAGAGCCGATACAACTTCGGCTATACCGACCCCTACTGGACTGCAGACGGTGTGAGCCTGGGCTACAACGCCTTCTACCGCACCACCGACTACAAAGACCTCGATGTTGACGTTGCAAGCTATGCGATCGACAGCCTGGGTGCCGGTGTAAACGTGGGTTACCCGATCAGCGAGACTTCGCGCCTGACCTTCGGCCTTACCGCCCAGCAGGATGAGATCAAGACCGGTATTTATACCGTGGACGAAATCTTCGACTTCACCCGTCGTGAAGGCGACAAGTTCCTGAACTTCAAGGCGTCTGCCGGCTGGTCCGAGTCGACCCTGAACAAAGGCGTACTGGCAACCCGCGGCCACTCCCAGAGCCTGACCGCGGAAGTCACTACGCCGGGCAGCGACCTGTCGTTCTTCAAGCTCGACTACCGCGGCCAGTTGTTCCAGCCGTTGAGCGATAACTACACCATGCGCCTGCACACAGAGTTGGGCTATGGCGACGGTTATGGTTCGACCGATGGCTTGCCGTTCTACGAGAACTACTATGCAGGTGGTTTCAACTCGGTACGTGGCTTCAAGGACAGCACTCTGGGTCCGCGTGGTACGCCGAGCCGCGGTTTTGACCGGACCGGTAACCAGGGCACTGTCGCTGACTCGGACAACGACCCGCTGCCATTCGGTGGTAACGTGCTGATCCAGGGTGGTGCGGAGATTCTGTTCCCGCTGCCGTTCGTCAAGGACCAGCGTTCCCTGCGTACTTCGGTCTTCTGGGACGTGGGTAACGTGTTCGACTCCAAGTGCGAACAGATCAAAAACCCAAGTGGCTTGAAGTCCAATACTCAATGCAACGACGTGAGCCTCAGCAACCTGGCGAGCTCCGTGGGCGTGGGTGTGACCTGGGTGACTGCGCTGGGCCCGTTGAGCTTTGCTCTGGCCATGCCGATCAAGAAACCGGATAACGCTGAAACCCAGATTTTCCAATTCTCCCTCGGCCAGACGTTCTAAGCGTCTGACCTAAGATAACGACAACGGATTCTGTAGGAGTACATCGTGCGTAAGTTGACTCAATTGGTCTTGCTGGCCACTGTGCTGGTCACCACCCCGGCCTTCGCCGAAATGAAAATCGCGGTCCTGAACTATCAGATGGCCCTGCTGGAGTCCGATGCGGCCAAGCGATACGCCGTGGATGCCGAGAAGAAATTCGGTCCGCAGCTGACCAAGCTCAAGACGCTGGAAAGCAGCGCCAAGGGCATCCAGGACCGCCTGGTAGCCGGTGGCGACAAGATGCAGCAAGGCGAGCGCGAGCGTCTGGAGCTTGAATTCAAGCAAAAGGCCCGTGACTACCAGTTCCAATCCAAGGAGCTGAACGAAGCCAAGGCTGTGGCCGACCGCGAAATGCTCAAGCAGCTCAAGCCGAAATTGGACAGCGCTGTGGAAGAAGTCATCAAGAAGGGTGCCTTTGACCTGGTGTTCGAGCGTGGCGCCGTGATCGACGTCAAGCCTCAATACGACATCACCCGCCAGGTGATCGAGCGCATGAACCAGCTGAAGTAAACCATGACAGCGACTATCAAGCTCGGCGAGTTGGCCGAGTTCCTGGGAGCCACCTTGCGTGGCTCCAAGGAGAAAGAAATCACTGGGCTAGCCACCTTGCAGGAGGCTGGCCCAGCTCAGTTGAGCTTCCTCGCAAATCCTCAATACCGTAAATACCTGGTCGACTGCCAGGCCGCAGCCGTGTTGCTGAAGGCCGCCGACGCCGAAGGGTTTACCGGGGATGCGCTGGTGGTGGCCGATCCGTACCTGTCGTACGCCAAGGCGTCGCACCTGTTCGATCCCAAGCCGAAGGCGGCCGGCGGTATTCACCCGTCTGCCGTGATCGCCGATGATGCCCAGGTTGATCCTGCCGCCAGCATCGGTGCATTCGCCGTGATCGAAAGCGGGGCGCGTATTGGTGCTGGTGTCACCGTGGGTGCCCACTGCTTTATCGGTGCACGCTGTGAAATTGGTGCCAATGGTTGGCTGGCCCCCCGCGTGACCCTCTACCACGATGTGCGTATTGGTCAGCGTGTGGTCATTCAGTCCGGTGCTGTTATCGGCGGCGAAGGTTTTGGCTTTGCCAACTCCAAAGGTGTCTGGCACAAGATCGCCCAGGTCGGTGGCGTATTGATCGGCGATGATGTGGAGATCGGCGTGAACACCGCCGTGGATCGCGGGGCCCTGGCCGATACTGTGATCGGTAACGGTGTAAAGCTCGATAACCAGATCCAGATCGCCCACAACGTACAGATTGGCGATCACACCGCCATGGCCGCCTGCGTAGGTATTTCCGGCAGCACCAAGATCGGCAAGCATTGCATGCTCGCCGGTGGTGTAGGGCTGGTGGGACATATCGATATTTGCGACAACGTCTTCATCACCGGTATGACCATGGTGACCCACTCGATCACAGAGCCAGGGGCCTACTCGTCCGGTACCGCGATGCAACCTGCGGCCGAATGGCGCAAGAGTGCTGCGCGTTTGAGGAAGATCGACGACATGGCACGACGTATCAAACAGCTTGAAAAGCGTGTCGGGGACGTGACCCCTGGCGGTAATGCTTCATCAGAAGGCTGATACCATTTCCATATCAAGTGTGCGCGGCCGCTAGACGGCCTCCTTGATTTGCTAGCGGGGCGTGCGCCTGGTGCGCCCGCCCCCAATCTTTATTACAGGCTTCCCCCCGAAATGATGGACATCAACGAGATTCGCGAATACCTGCCTCACCGTTACCCGTTCCTGCTGGTGGACCGCGTAGTGGACCTCAACGTCGAGGAAAAGCGCATTCGTGCCTACAAGAATGTCAGCATCAACGAACCATTCTTCAATGGTCACTTTCCTGCGCATCCAATCATGCCAGGTGTTTTGATCATCGAAGCCATGGCCCAGGCTGCCGGTATCCTTGGTTTCAAAATGCTCGACCTCAAGCCTGCTGACGGCACGCTTTACTATTTCGTGGGTTCGGACAAGCTGCGTTTTCGCAACCCGGTCACCCCGGGTGACCAGTTGATCCTGGAAGCCAAGTTCATCAGTTGCAAACGCCAGATCTGGAAGTTCGAATGCCAGGCCTCGGTAGATGGCAAGCCGGTGTGCTCTGCCGAGATCATCTGTGCGGAACGCAAACTATGAGTTTGATTGACCCTCGCGCAATCATCGATCCGTCGGCCGTACTGGCCGCCGACGTTGAGGTCGGCCCTTGGTCGATCGTCGGCGCAGGTGTGGAAATCGGCGAGGGGACTGTCATCGGGCCGCACGTGATCCTCAAGGGTCCGACCCGTATTGGCAAACACAATCGCATCTACCAGTTTTCCTCGGTAGGCGAAGACACCCCGGACATGAAGTACAAGGGTGAAGAAACACGCCTGGTAATCGGTGACCACAATATTATCCGTGAAGGCGTCACCATTCACCGTGGCACCGTGCAGGATCGCGCCGAAACCACCTTGGGTGATCACAACCTGGTCATGGCCTATGCGCACATCGGCCATGACAGCGTGATCGGCAATCATTGCATCCTGGTCAACAACACTGCGTTGGCAGGCCATGTGCACGTTGATGACTGGGCGATCCTTTCCGGCTTCACCCTGGTACATCAATACTGCCATATCGGCGCCCACAGCTTTTCCGGTATGGGCACCGCCATCGGCAAGGATGTCCCGGCATTCGTGACGGTGTTCGGCAATCCTGCCGAAGCCCGCAGCATGAATTTTGAAGGCATGCGTCGTCGTGGTTTCAGCGAAGAAGCCATCCACGCCCTGCGCCGTGCCTACAAGACGGTTTACCGCCAAGGGTTGACCGTGGAGCAGGCCCTGGCCGAGTTGGCCGAGCCTGCCACGCAGTTCCCGGAAGTCGCTGTATTCCGTGATTCTATCCAGACCTCGACTCGCGGCATCACCCGCTGATCATGGCCACTCTGCGTATTGCGCTCGTGGCCGGTGAAGCTTCCGGCGATATCCTGGGTGCTGGCTTGATGCGCGCGCTCAAGGCCCAGCATCCGGCGGTGGAATTTATCGGGGTCGGCGGCCCGTTGATGCAGGCCGAAGGCCTGACCTCCTATTTCCCCATGGAGCGCCTGTCGGTCATGGGACTGGTGGAAGTCTTGGGGCGCCTGCGTGAGCTGCTGGCTCGTCGCAAGCTGCTGATCAAGACGCTGATCGAAGAAAAACCTGACGTCTTTATCGGCATCGATGCGCCGGACTTCACGCTCAATATCGAACTCAAGTTGCGCCAGGCCGGGATCAAGACCGTGCACTACGTCAGCCCATCCGTGTGGGCGTGGCGCCAGAAGCGTGTGTTGAAAATCCGCGAAGGCTGCGACCTGATGTTGACCTTGCTTCCATTCGAAGCCCGGTTCTACGAGGAGAAGGGCGTGCCGGTGCGGTTTGTCGGCCACACCCTGGCTGACGCCATTCCCTTGCAGGCTGATCGTGCGGCTGCGCGCGCCGAGCTGGGCTTGCCCGATGGCCCGTTGGTAGCGTTGATGCCAGGCAGTCGTGGCGGTGAGGTGGGGCGTTTGGGGGCGTTGTTTTTTGATGCTGCCGAACGTCTTCAGGCGCAAAAGCCGGGAATCCGCTTTGTGCTGCCTTGCGCCAGTCCACAACGTCGTGCACAGATCGAAACCCTGCTGGAAGGCCGCAACCTGCCGTTGACCCTGCTCGATGGCCAGTCCCACCTGGCCCTGGCAGCCTGCGATGCGGTGTTGATCGCCTCGGGCACTGCCACACTTGAGGCCCTGCTGTACAAGCGGCCGATGGTCGTGGCCTATCGCCTGGCGCCACTGACCTTCTGGATCCTCAAGCGCATGGTCAAGAGCCCTTACATTTCCTTGCCCAACCTGCTGGCCCAGCGCCTGCTGGTGCCGGAGTTGTTGCAGGACGATGCAACGCCCGAAGCGCTTGCGCAAACCCTACTACCCTTGATTGACGGCGGCGAAGAGCAGACCCGTGGTTTCGACGATATTCACCGCACGTTACGCCGTGATGCCTCGAACCAGGCGGCCGACGCCGTGTTGACCCTGATCGGCCATAAACAGGAAGCCTTATGACCATGCAAATGGGCCTGGATTTCAGTCTCGTCGCCCAAGCCCACGAACTGGTGGCGGGTGTTGACGAAGTCGGGCGCGGCCCGCTGTGTGGCGCAGTGGTCACGGCGGCGGTGATCCTTGATCCGAACCGCCCGATCCTGGGGCTCAACGATTCGAAGAAGCTCACCGAAGCCCGTCGCGAAAAGCTCTATGACGAGATCTGTGAGAAAGCCCTGAGCTGGCATATCGCCCGGGCTGAAGTCGAAGAAATCGACGAGCTGAATATCCTGCACGCCACCATGCTGGCGATGCAGCGCGCTGTGGAAGGGCTGCACATCACCCCGAAAATGGCGATGATCGACGGTAACCGCTGCCCCAAACTGACAATGCCGTCCGAAGCGGTGGTCAAGGGCGATAGCAAGGTTCCCGCCATTGCCGCCGCCTCGATCCTGGCCAAGGTCAGCCGCGACCGTGAAATGGCCGCGTTCGAATTGATCTATCCCGGCTACGGCATTGGAGGCCATAAAGGCTACCCGACCCCCGTTCATCTGGAAGCTCTGGCTCGGCTCGGCCCCACCCCGATCCATCGCCGCTCGTTTGCCCCGGTGCGCCAGGCTTATGAGGCCCGTGAAAGTCTGATCGAGGTATAGCAGCAAGGCTGATGTTTTTACCCAGGCCCGGTACAATCCGGGCCTTGTTGTTTTCATGTATCAAGACAGGATCACTATGCCGGCTTCATTCGTTCATCTACGCCTGCACACTGAGTACTCCCTGGTCGACGGCCTGGTACGGATCAAACCGCTGGTCAAAACCCTGGTGGGCATGAACATGCCTGCGGTTGCGGTTACCGACCAGAACAACATGTGTTCCCTGGTCAAGTTCTACAAGAACGCCATGGGCGCCGGCATCAAGCCGATCTGCGGCGCCGATCTGTGGCTGTCCAACAAAGACCCGGATAGCCCCCTGAGCCGCATCAGCCTGCTGGCGATGAACGGCGTGGGTTATCGCAACCTCACCGAACTGATCTCCCGTGGCTTTATCGATGGTCAGCGCAACGGCTCGATCATCATCGAGCGCGAGTGGGTGGCCGAAGCCAGCGAAGGACTGATCATGCTCTCGGCGGCCAAAGAGGGCGAAATCGGCATCGCGCTGCTGGGCGGCAACCCTCAGGAAGCCGAAGTGCTGGCGCGTGAGTGGATGCAGGTGTTCCCAGGCCGGTTCTACCTGGAAGTCCAGCGCACCAACCGCCCCAACGATGAAGAGCATCTGCACGCTGCCGTAGCCCTGGCCGATAAGCTGGGTGCGCCGCTGGTGGCGACCAATGATGTGCGCTTTATCAAGAAAGAAGATTTCGAAGCCCACGAGACCCGCGTGTGCATCGGCGAAGGCCGTGCCTTGGATGACCCGCGCCGCTCGAAGAACTACAGCGAAGAGCAGTACCTCAAAAGCGCCGAGGAAATGGCGGAGCTGTTCAGCGACTTGCCCGAGGCCCTGGAAAACTCCGTCGAGATCGCCAAGCGCTGCAACATCGAAGTGAAGCTGGGCAAACACTTCCTGCCCAACTTCCCGATTCCCGATGGCATGACCATCGACGAATACTTTCGCAAAGTGTCGTTCGATGGCCTGGAGGAACGCCTCAGCGTCCTGCTGCCCAAGGACACCACCGAGGACTACGAAGCCAAGCGCCAGGTGTATGTCGATCGGTTGAATTTCGAGCTGGATATCATTATCCAGATGGGGTTCCCCGGTTACTTCCTGATCGTAATGGACTTTATCCAGTGGGCCAAAAACAACGGTGTGCCGGTAGGCCCTGGCCGGGGGTCAGGTGCTGGCTCGCTGGTGGCCTACGTACAGAAGATCACCGACCTTGACCCGCTTGAATATGACCTGCTGTTCGAACGGTTCCTGAACCCGGAACGGGTTTCCATGCCCGACTTCGACGTCGACTTCTGCATGGATGGCCGTGACCGCGTGATTGAGTACGTGGCCGAAAAATACGGTCGCAACGCGGTAAGTCAGATCATCACCTTCGGCTCCATGGCCGCCAAAGCGGTAATCCGCGACGTGGCGCGGGTGCAGGGCAAATCCTACGGTTTGGCGGACCGCCTGTCGAAGATGATCCCGTTCGAAGTCGGCATGACCCTGGAAAAAGCCTACGAGCAGGAAGAAATCCTGCGCGACTTCATCAAGGTCGATGAAGAAGCCGCCGAAATCTGGGACATGGCGCGCAAGCTCGAAGGCGTGGTGCGTAACGTCGGTAAACACGCCGGTGGTGTGGTTATTGCGCCGACCAAGCTCACCGACTTTTCGCCGATCTATTGCGATGAAGAAGGCGACGGCCTGGTCACCCAGTTCGACAAGGACGACGTGGAGGCCGCCGGCCTGGTGAAGTTCGACTTCCTCGGCCTGCGGACCCTGACGATCATCGACTGGGCACTCAAGACCATCAACCGCGACCGTGCCAAGGTCGGCGAAGAGCCGCTGGATATCGCGTTTATCCCGCTGGACGACAAGCCGACGTACAGCCTGCTGCAAAAAGCCGAAACCACCGCAGTGTTCCAGCTTGAATCCCGGGGCATGAAGGAGCTGATCAAAAAGCTCAAGCCCGACTGCCTGGAAGACTTGATCGCACTGGTGGCCCTGTTCCGTCCGGGCCCGCTGCAATCGGGCATGGTGGATGACTTCATCAACCGTAAACACGGCCGGGCCGAGCTGGCTTACCCGCATTCCGACTATCAGTATGAAGGCCTCAAGCCCGTACTGGCGCCGACCTACGGCATCATCCTGTACCAGGAACAGGTGATGCAGATCGCCCAGGTGATGGCCGGCTACACCCTCGGCGGTGCGGACATGCTGCGTCGCGCCATGGGTAAGAAAAAGCCCGAGGAAATGGCCAAGCAGCGCGGAGGTTTCATTGAAGGTTGCGCCACCAACAATATTGATGCCGACCTGGCCGGTAACATCTTCGACCTGGTAGAAAAGTTCGCCGGTTATGGCTTCAACAAATCCCACTCCGCCGCCTATGGCCTGGTGTCGTACCAGACCGCCTGGCTGAAAGCCCACTACCCGGCACCGTTCATGGCGGCGGTACTTTCGGCGGATATGCACAACACCGACAAGGTCGTGACCTTGATCGAGGAAGTGCGCACCATGAAGCTGCGCCTCGACGCGCCGGACGTGAACGCTTCGGAGTTCAAGTTCACGGTGAACGACGAAGGCCGCATCATCTATGGTCTTGGCGCGATCAAAGGCGTGGGCGAAGGCCCGGTCGAGGCCATTACCGAAGCGCGTCAGGACGGGCCGTTCAAGGACCTGTTCGACTTTTGCGCACGCGTTGACCTCAAGCGCATCAACAAGCGTACCCTCGATGGCCTGATCCGCAGCGGCGCACTCGACCGTCTTGGCCCGTATTTTCATGATGAGCCGAAGGCTTACCAGGCCAATATCGACCGCAACCGTGCGGTGCTGCTGACCGCCATGGAAGAGGCGATCAAGGCCGCCGAACAGACCGCCCGTACCCATGACAGCGGCCACGCCGACCTGTTTGGCGGGCTGTTCGTCGAAGAAGATGCGGATGTCTACGCGAATCACCGCAAGGCCAAGGAGCTGACTCTGAAGGAGCGCCTCAAGGGTGAAAAAGACACCTTGGGCCTGTACCTCACTGGCCACCCGATTGACGAGTACGAAGGCGAAATCCGCCGTTTTGCCCGCCAGCGCATCATCGACCTGAAACCGGCGCGGGATACCCAGACCGTCGCCGGTATGATCATCGCCCTGCGGGTGATGAAAAATAAGAAGGGCGACAAGATGGGCTTCATCACCCTCGATGACCGCTCGGGCCGCATCGAAGCGTCATTGTTTGCCGACGCGTTTCACTCCGCCCAATCGCTGTTGCAGACCGACGCCATGGTGGTGGTGGAAGGGGAGGTCAGCAATGATGACTTCTCCGGTGGCCTGCGCCTGCGCATCAAGCGCGTGATGAGCATGGAAGACGCCCGCACCAACCTGGCCGAAAGCCTGCGCCTGAAGGTCAAGACCGAAGCGCTTAAAGGTGATCAGCTACGCTGGTTGGGTGACCTGCTAAAACGCCATCGTGGCGCATGCCCGGTGACCATGGAGTACACCGGCAGCGATGCCAAGGCCATGTTGCAGTTTGGTGAGACGTGGCGAATTGATCCCGCTGATGGCTTGATTCAAGCTTTGCGTGACCAGTTCGGGCGAGACAACGTCTTCCTCCAATACCGTTGACGGTCATATAGATCTGATCTCGACTAAACATTTAATCTCGACCTAAACGCGCCTCTCCCTTAAGGTAGGGCGCGAATAGACAACCGGCTGGCCAGGCACCCCTTGGCCGTCGACCCAAGACGGACGCTTATGAACCCGAATTTTCTTGATTTCGAACAGCCGATCGCTGACCTGCAAGCCAAGATCGAAGAGCTGCGCCTGGTCGGCAATGACAATTCGCTGAACATCGGTGATGAAATCGCTCGCCTGCAAGACAAGAGCAGCACGCTCACCGAAGACATCTTCGGCAAGCTGACCAGCTGGCAGATCGCGCGCCTGGCTCGCCATCCGCGCCGTCCCTACACCCTGGACTACATCGAACACATCTTCACCGAGTTCGACGAGTTGCACGGCGACCGTCACTTCTCCGACGACGCAGCCATCGTGGGCGGCATCGCTCGCCTGGACGACCAGCCGGTGATGGTGATCGGTCACCAGAAGGGCCGTGAAGTGCGCGAGAAAGTACGCCGCAACTTCGGTATGCCGCGCCCGGAAGGCTATCGCAAGGCGTGCCGCCTGATGGAAATGGCCGAGCGCTTCAAGATGCCGATCCTGACCTTCATCGACACGCCGGGTGCCTACCCGGGTATCGACGCCGAAGAGCGCAACCAGAGCGAAGCGATTGCCTGGAACCTGCGCGTCATGGCGCGCCTGAAAACCCCGATCATCGCCACTGTGATTGGTGAAGGTGGTTCCGGCGGTGCCCTGGCCATTGGTGTCTGCGACCAACTGAACATGTTGCAGTACTCGACCTACGCGGTGATCTCGCCGGAAGGTTGTGCCTCGATCCTGTGGAAAACCGCCGAAAAGGCGCCGGACGCTGCCGAAGCCATGGGTATCACCGCCGATCGCCTCAAAGGCCTGGGTATCGTGGACAAGGTCATCGCCGAGCCACTGGGCGGCGCCCACCGTGACCCGGCTGCCGCTGCTGCGACCATCCGTGCCGAGTTGGGGTTGCAACTGGCGATGCTCAAGAAGCTGGATAACGAAGCGCTGCTGGCTCGTCGTTATGAGCGCCTGATGAGCTACGGCCTCTAAGCCGACGCTGTACCCAATGCGGGAGCCGGCTTGTGTGGGAGCTGGCTTGCCGGCGATAGCATCACCTTGGTATCACTGATACCTCGAGGTGCCTGCATCGCGGGCAAGCCCGGCTCCCACATTTGTTTTGTGTATGCTGACGGACGTATTCAAGCTTTGCGGCGGTGACGTGTGATGAAACCAACCCTGCCGGCCACACTCCTGCACACCCTGGCCGACTGGCGCAACGCGCCGGCCTGGCATATCGCATTCTCCGGCGGTCTCGACTCCACCGTTCTGCTGCACCTCCTGGCCTCATTGGCCAAAATCGAAAATCTGCCTCCTGTCAGCGCCGTCCATGTCCACCATGGCCTGCAAGCTGCTGCCGATGCTTGGCCCTCTCATTGCCAATCGGTCTGCGACAGCCTGGGCGTACCTTTGCGCGTCATGCGCGTGCAGGTCGGTCAGGGTGCGAGCCTTGAACGTGCGGCCCGCGAGGCGCGCTACCAAGCGTTCATGCAGGTCCTAGGGGTGGGGGAGGTGCTTTTCACTGGCCAGCATCGCGACGATCAAGCCGAAACCCTGCTGTTTCGCCTGCTGCGTGGCGCCGGTGTAAGAGGGCTGGCGGCTATGCCTGAGCATCGCCCCTTGGCGCAGGGGTGCTTGGTGCGGCCGTTGCTGGCATTTTCCCGTAGCGACCTGGAAGCCTACGCCCATCAGCATCAGTTGCAGTGGATCGACGACCCCTCCAACGTTGATCCACGGTTTTCCCGCAATTACCTGCGTCACCACGTACTTCCCACGCTGACGAAACGCTGGCCACAGGCGATCACCCACTTGGCTCGCACGGCTGAACACATGACCGAGGCTCAAGGGCTGCTCGACGAATTGGCGATGATGGACCTGCAGCGCGCCGATCAGCCTTCTGCGCTTCCCTGGTTGCCTCTGCCGTCCCTGGCGCTTGAACCATTGCGCGAGCTATCCGATGCCCGCCAGCGTAACGCCCTGCGGCATTGGCTCACGCCACTGACCCGTTTACCCGACAGCGACCACTGGGCCGGTTGGCATGCCCTGCGCGATGCCAAGAGCGACGCACAGCCTCTGTGGCGCCTGGCCGACGGCCAAATGCAGCGTAGCGGTGAACGCATCTGGTGGTTGCCCTCAACATGGTCGGAGTTTTCCGACGCATCGGTGAGCTGGCCCGATCCGCAAGATCCACTAGAGTTAACGGGCAATGGTCAACTGAGGTTTATCGGCAAGACCCCCGAAGGCCCGCTGGAGGTGCGTTATCGCCAGGGTGGCGAAATCATCGACGTAGCGGGCCGAGGCCGGCGGGATCTCAAGCGTCTGCTGAATGAAAGCGGCATGCCGGGCTTCGCCCGTGGCAGATTGCCGCTGGTCTATCGGGGCGAGCAATTGCTGGCTGTGCCAAGCGTTGCGGGGGCATGGTCCAGGTCGGTGGGTGAGGTGCAATTGGATTGGTTGCCACAGACCTGCGATCAAGGTTTGAGCTGATAGCGCCTTTCCGGTAGACTACGCTCCCTTCTTGATACAACTTCTGTGGATTCGCCTGAATCGCAGTCGTTGCCGATTACCAAGCAGTCTTTGCTGGGCGATTCCAAAAAATGTGTAGCGATCAACGTACCGGTGCTTCATTGCTGGTCTGTCACAACGCGGCGGTTTTTTTGAAAGGTGCACTGTGATTAATGCAGGTGATCGGGGGCTTCGGCCTTCCTTCGCTTTCCCCGGCGGCTCGGACCGCTTTAACGCAGACTTCTAGGGTTTTTCATGACGCGCTACATATTCGTCACGGGCGGTGTTGTTTCTTCATTGGGGAAAGGCATTGCCTCCGCTTCATTGGCGGCCATCCTGGAGGCGCGGGGACTTAAGGTCACCATGCTCAAGCTGGACCCGTACATCAACGTTGACCCGGGCACCATGAGCCCGTTCCAGCACGGTGAAGTGTTCGTCACCCACGACGGCGCCGAGACCGACCTGGACCTGGGCCACTACGAGCGGTTCATCCGCACGACCATGACCCAGAACAACAACTTCACCACCGGCCGTGTCTACGAGCACGTGCTGCGCAAAGAGCGCCGTGGTGACTACCTGGGTGCAACCATCCAGGTGATCCCGCACATCACCGACGAAATCAAGCGCCGCATCATCAAGGGTGCAGGCGATGCCGACGTGGCGATGGTCGAGATCGGTGGCACCGTGGGTGACATCGAGTCCCAACCGTTCCTCGAAGCCATCCGCCAGTTGCGTTTCGAAGTCGGCGCCAAGCGCGCGATGCTGATGCACCTGACACTGGTGCCGTACATCGCCACTGCCGGCGAAACCAAAACCAAGCCTACCCAGCATTCGGTCAAGGAACTGCGTTCCATCGGCCTGCAGCCGGATGTGCTGGTATGCCGCTCCGATCATCCGATCGACATTTCCTCGCGCCGCAAGATCGCGCAGTTCACCAACGTTGAAGAACGTGCGGTGATTGCCCTGGAAGACGCCGACACCATCTACAAGATCCCGGGCATCCTGCATTCCCAGGGGCTGGATGATTTTGTGGTCGAGCGTTTCGGCCTGCAGTGCGGC
This sequence comes from Pseudomonas sp. PA-7-1E, assembly GCF_021605325.1. Taxonomy (NCBI): domain Bacteria; kingdom Pseudomonadati; phylum Pseudomonadota; class Gammaproteobacteria; order Pseudomonadales; family Pseudomonadaceae; genus Pseudomonas; species Pseudomonas sp. PA-7-1E. The sequence continues at coordinate 31,053 of NZ_WKFA01000029.1, read as the reverse complement.
GGCGCCGACCTGTCCGAGTGGGAAGCGGTTGTCGACGCCAAGCTCAACCCTGAGCATGAAGTCACCATCGCCATGGTCGGCAAGTACATGGAACTGCTGGACGCGTACAAGTCGCTGATCGAAGCCATGAGCCACGCCGGTATCAGCAACCGTACCAAGGTCAACCTGCGCTACATCGACTCCGAAGACATCGAGAACCAGGGCACCGCGCTGCTCGAAGGTGTTGACGCTATCCTCGTTCCCGGCGGTTTCGGCCTGCGTGGCGTGGAAGGCAAGATCACCGCAGTGCAGTACGCCCGTGAAAACAAGGTGCCGTACCTGGGTATCTGCCTGGGCATGCAAGTGGCTGTTATCGAGTTCGCCCGTAACGTGCTGGGCTGGAAAGACGCCAACTCCACCGAGTTCGATCACACCAGCGGCCATCCGGTCGTGGGCCTGATCACCGAGTGGGAAGACGCCACCGGCGCCGTTGAAACCCGTACCGAAACCTCCGACCTGGGCGGCACCATGCGCCTGGGTGCACAGGATTGCCTGCTGGAAGCCGGCTCGCTGGTACACGACTGCTACGGCAAGGACGTGATCGTTGAGCGTCACCGCCACCGTTACGAAGTGAACAACAACCTGCTGCCGCAGATCAAAGAAGCTGGCCTGAAAATCTCCGGCCGCTCCGGTGATGGCAAGCTGGTTGAAGTGGTCGAGGCACCGGATCATCCGTGGTTCGTGGCTTGCCAGTTCCACCCGGAGTTCACCTCGACACCGCGTGACGGTCACCCGTTGTTCAGTGGTTTCGTCAAAGCAGCACTGACGCAACATCAGAAGAAGGCGTAAACCTGATGGCCCAGAAGATCATTCGCGTAGGCGACATCGAGATTGCCAACGACAAGCCCATGGTGCTGTTCGGCGGCATGAACGTGCTGGAAAGCCGCGACATGGCGATGCAGGTGTGTGAGGAGTACGTGCGGGTCACCCAGAAACTGGGTATCCCTTACGTCTTCAAGGCCAGCTTCGACAAGGCCAACCGTTCGTCCGTGACCTCCTATCGCGGCCCGGGCCTTGAAGAAGGCATGCGGATCTTCCAGGACATCAAGCAAGCCTTCGGCGTGCCGATCATCACCGACGTCCACGAGCCTGAGCAGGCTGCCGTGGTCGCCGAGGTGTGCGACATCATCCAGTTGCCGGCTTTCCTGTCGCGCCAGACCGACCTCGTGGTCGCCATGGCCAAGACCGGCGCGGTGATCAACATCAAGAAAGCCCAATTCCTCGCTCCTCAGGAGATGAAACACATCCTGAGCAAATGCGTGGAAGCGGGTAACGACCAGTTGATCCTTTGCGAGCGGGGTTCGAGCTTCGGCTATAACAACCTCGTGGTGGACATGCTCGGTTTCGGCATCATGAAACAGTTCGAATACCCAGTGTTCTTCGACGTGACCCACGCGCTGCAAATGCCCGGTGGTCGCTCGGACTCCGCTGGCGGGCGCCGTGCCCAGGTGACGGACCTGGCCAAGGCGGGCATGAGCCAGTCCCTGGCGGGCCTGTTCCTTGAAGCTCACCCGGACCCGGACAACGCCAAATGTGATGGCCCATGCGCGCTGCGCCTGGACAAGCTGGAGCCATTCCTGGCCCAACTCAAGCAGTTGGACGAGCTGGTCAAGAGTTTTCCGACGGTAGAGACCGCGTAACTGGCATTTCTCCGGTAGAATTTCCCACGCTTTACGCTCAGGCCCCCGGGCCTGAGCCTTGTCGTCTGCAAGCCTGCCCCGTTGTTCCACCCTTGCGGTCGGTCAAAAGATTTCCTTCAGCTGCGTCGTTTTCGTCAACTTTGGAGTGTTTACAACAATGGCAAAAATCGTCGACATCAAAGGTCGTGAAGTTCTCGACTCCCGTGGCAACCCCACCGTCGAAGCCGACGTGCTTCTCGATAACGGCATCATCGGCAGCGCCTGCGCGCCGTCCGGTGCTTCCACCGGTTCGCGCGAAGCGCTGGAACTGCGTGATGGCGACAAGAGCCGTTACCTGGGCAAGGGTGTACTCAAGGCTGTAGCCAACATCAACGGTCCGATTCGTGACCTGTTGCTGGGCAAGGACCCGCTGGACCAGAAAGCCCTGGACCACGCGATGATCAAGCTCGACGGCACTGAAAACAAAGGCAGCCTCGGCGCCAACGCCATCCTCGCGGTATCCCTGGCCGCCGCCAAGGCAGCAGCCCAGGACCAGGACCTGCCGTTGTACGCACACATTGCCAACCTGAATGGCACTCCGGGCGTCTACTCGATGCCGGTGCCGATGATGAACATCATCAACGGTGGCGAGCACGCGGATAACAACGTCGACATCCAGGAATTCATGGTGCAGCCAGTGGGCGCCAAGTCCTTCTCCGAAGGCCTGCGCATGGGCACCGAGATTTTCCATCACCTCAAGGCTGTACTGAAGGCCCGTGGCCTGAGCACTGCCGTGGGTGACGAAGGTGGTTTCGCGCCGAACCTGGCCTCCAACGAAGATGCACTGAAAGTCATCTCCGAAGCAGTGGCCAACGCTGGCTACACGCTGGGCACCGACGTGACCCTGGCCCTGGACTGCGCCGCCAGCGAATTCTATGAAGACGGTAAGTACAACCTGTCCGGCGAAGGCCAGGTGTTCGACTCCGAAGGCTTCGCTGAATACCTCAAAGGCTTGACCCAGCGCTACCCGATCATCTCGATCGAAGACGGCCTGGACGAGTCCGACTGGGATGGCTGGAAAATCCTCACCGACAAGATCGGCGAAAAAATCCAGCTGGTGGGTGACGACCTGTTCGTGACCAACACCAAGATCCTGAAAGAAGGCATCGACAAGAAGATCGCCAACTCGATCCTGATCAAGTTCAACCAGATCGGCACCCTGACCGAAACCCTTGAAGCCATCCAGATGGCCAAGGCCGCGGGCTACACCGCCGTGATCTCCCATCGCTCCGGCGAAACCGAAGACTCCACCATTGCCGACCTGGCCGTGGGTACTTCGGCGGGCCAGATCAAGACCGGTTCCCTGTGCCGTTCCGATCGCGTCTCCAAGTACAACCAATTGCTGCGCATCGAAGAGCAATTGGCAGGTAAAGCCAAGTACAACGGTCGCGCCGAGTTTCGCGGCTGAACAGTAAATGGTAAAAAGTCGGCGGATTGCGTCGGAAATCTCACGAAAATGTGAATTTCGGCGCTAATCTGCTGACTGACAAGCGCAAGCCTGGGTTTTCCAGGCTTTGTGCTATCAGTTGCTGCAAAAGGTTTGCATGACTGTCTTTATTCAATGGATACCCGGATTTCGATGCGCAGTCCCAATTGGTTGTTCCTCGTCTTGCTCTTGTTGCTGGCTGGCCTGCAGTACCGCCTATGGGTCGGTAATGGCAGCTTTGCGCAGGTGGAAGAGTTGACCCAGCAAATTGCCGACCAGCGTGCCGAAAACGAACGCCTGCTGGAGCGCAACCGTGTCCTCGACGCTGAAGTGCTTGAGCTGAAAAAAGGCACGGAGACCGTTGAAGAGCGGGCTCGTCATGAGTTGGGCATGGTCAAGGAGGGCGAGACCCTCTACCAGTTGGCCCAATGAGCCACGATTTACCGGCCTTCTGGGCCGTGATTCCTGCCGCGGGCGTCGGTGCCCGTATGGCTGCGGACCGTCCCAAGCAGTACCTGCAATTGGGCGGGCGCACTATTCTCGAACACAGCCTCGGCTGTTTTCTCGACCATCCATGCCTCAAGGGCCTGGTGGTCAGTCTTGCAATTGACGATCCTTATTGGCCCACCTTGGCATGCGCCAATGACCCGCGTATCCAGCGTGCCGACGGGGGCTCGGAACGTTCCGGCTCGGTACTCAATGCGCTGCTGCAACTCAACGCCCTGGGCGCAAGTGATGACGACTGGGTGTTGGTGCATGACGCTGCGCGGCCTAACCTGAGCCGTGATGACCTCGACAAATTGTTGGCGGAACTGGCTGACGATCCGGTAGGCGGCCTGCTGGCGGTACCGGCACGCGACACCCTCAAGCGTGTCGACAAGCATGGCCGTGTGGTGGACACCATTGATCGCCGCCTGATCTGGCAGGCTTACACGCCGCAGATGTTCCGCCTGGGCGCCTTGCATCGCGCCTTGGCCGACAGCCTGGTGGCCGATGCGGTGATCACCGATGAAGCGTCGGCCATGGAATGGTCTGGGCAGGCACCGCGCCTGATCGAAGGGCGTTCGGACAATATCAAGGTGACTCGGCCGGAAGACCTGGAGTGGTTGAAGTTGCGCTGGGCTAACCGGCGGTAACCCGTCAGACCGAATCTGCTTCATCGCAGGCAAGCCAGCTCCCACATTTGATCGCTGCCACATCAAACAACACGTCCAACTGTGGGAGCCGGGCTTGCCCGCGATGAGGCCGGTGCAGACCACCTCAATTCAATGCTTGTACTCCGGCCTCTGCGCCAATCCCACCTTCAAGAAATCCACCAGCTTCCTCACCTTCGGCGACAAATGCCGCTGCTGCGGATACAGCGCCCACACGGCGGTATTCGGCGGTTGATGAGCCTGCAGCAGCGACACCAACGCCCCGCTGTGCAGATGCTCCAGCACGTAGTAATCCGGCAACTGGCACAAGCCCATGCCTTGCAACGCGGCATCCAACACCGCTTGCCCACTGTTGCAGCGCCAATTGCCTTGCACACGCTGGGAAAATTCCCGCCCATCCTGGGCCATTTGCCAGATATCCGAGCTGCCAATCAGACAGTTATGCCGGCTCAACTCCGACAAGCTGTGTGGCCGACCGTACCGTTCGAGGTAGGAGGGGGAGGCGCACAGGTACATGCGCCGAGGCGCCAGACGGCTGGCGACCATGCGCGAGTCTTGCAGGCGTCCCAGGCGGATGGCCAGGTCGAGGCCTTCATGGACCAGGTCCAGCGAGCGGTTGGTCAACTCGATGTCCACGCGCAGTTGCGGATAGTGCGCCATGAACCGCGTCACCAGCGGCACGATAAAACGTTCGCCATAGGCCACGGCGCAGGTCATGCGCAACATGCCCTTGGGTTCGCTGGTCAGGTCGCCCACCGCCCGCAACGCTTCCTCGCGACCGTCCTGCAGGCGTTGGCAGTGCTGCAGGAAGGTCTGACCGGCTTCGGTCAAGGTCACCTTGCGCGTACTGCGGTACAGCAATCGGGTTTGCAGGCGTTCTTCAAGACGCGCCACTTGCCGGCTGACATGGGATGAAGACACCCCCAGCCGTTCGGCCGCCGCCGTGAACTGGCTGCATTCGGCCACCGCGACAAACTCGTCAATGCCTTCCCAGCGGTTCTCCAGCATGGTGATTGTCCCTGTACAGCAATAATGTTTTGCTTTGGTCCGGATTATTCATCAATGGGTGATGATTTACACTCACTGTCTCAGTTTTTAACCCGATGGAGAAACCCGGATGATCAAGTCCCGTGCCGCCGTAGCCTTCGAAGCCAAGAAGCCCCTTGAGATTGTTGAAGTGGATGTCGCCATGCCCAAGGCTGGCGAGGTGCTGCTGCGGGTAGTTGCGTCCGGCGTGTGCCACACCGACGCCTACACCTTGTCGGGCGCCGACCCGGAAGGCATTTTTCCGTCGATCCTCGGCCATGAAGGCGGTGCAGTGGTGGAAGCCATTGGCGAGGGCGTGACTTCGGTCGCTGTGGGCGATCACGTGATCCCGCTGTACACCCCGGAATGCGGCAAGTGCAAGTTCTGCCTGAGTGGCAAGACCAACCTGTGCCAGGCCATCCGCGCCACGCAGGGCAAGGGCTTGATGCCGGATGGCACCACGCGTTTCTCCTACAAGGGCCAGCCGATTTTCCACTACATGGGCACCTCGACGTTCTCCGAGTACACCGTGCTGCCGGAAATCTCCGTGGCCAAGATTCCTAAAGAAGCGCCGTTGGAAAAAGTCTGCCTGCTCGGTTGCGGTGTCACTACCGGTATCGGTGCGGTGATCAACACTGCCAAGGTCAAACCGGGCGACACCGTGGCCGTCTTCGGTCTGGGCGGCATTGGTCTGTCGGCGATTATCGGTGCAGTCAAGGCCAAGGCCGGGCGCATCATCGCCATCGATATCAACCCAGCCAAGTTCGAAATCGCCAAGCAACTGGGTGCTACCGACTGCATCAACCCGAAAGACTACGACCGCCCAATCCAGGATGTGATCGTGGATTTGACCGACGGCGGCGTGGACTTTTCCTTCGAGTGCATCGGCAACGTACAACTGATGCGTGCGGCTCTTGAGTGCTGCCACAAAGGCTGGGGCGAGTCGGTGATCATCGGTGTGGCCGGTGCTGGCCAGGAAATTGCCACTCGCCCATTCCAACTGGTCACCGGGCGCGTCTGGCGTGGGTCGGCGTTTGGTGGCGTGCGCGGTCGTACCGAATTGCCAAGCTACGTGGAAATGGCCCAGACCGGTGAAATCCCGCTGGACACCTTCATCACCCACACCATGGGCCTGGAAGATATCAACAAAGCGTTTGACCTGATGCATGAAGGCAAGAGCATTCGTACCGTCATTCACTTCTGAGGTCGGCCATGAGTCTGGAAAACCTGTCATGCCAGAAGAGCTTCGGCGGCTGGCATAAACGCTACAAGCATCATTCGGATGTGCTCGGTTGCGACATGACCTTCGCGGTCTATCTGCCGCCGCAAGCAGAGCAGGGCGGTAAATTACCGGTGCTGTATTGGCTGTCCGGTCTGACCTGTACCGATGAGAACTTCATGCAGAAAGCCGGCGCCCAGCGCATGGCCGCCGAGTTGGGCTTGATCATCGTTGCACCGGACACCAGCCCCCGTGGCCCCGGTGTGCCGGACGATCCGGACAACGCCTGGGATTTTGGCCTCGGCGCCGGCTTCTACCTCAATGCCACCCAGGAACCCTGGGCCAAGCACTATCGGATGCATGACTACGTGGTACAGGAGTTACCGGCCTTGGTGGAAGCGCATTTCCCTGCGTCGGATAAGCGCGGCATCAGCGGCCACTCCATGGGCGGTCACGGTGCGCTGGTCTGCGCGCTGCGCAACCCTGGACGTTACCTGTCGGTGTCGGCGTTTTCGCCGATCAACAACCCGATGGACTGCCCATGGGGTCAGAAAGCCTTTTCCCGTTATTTGGGTGAAGAGCGCTCTAAGTGGCGTGAATGGGATGCGTGCGTGCTGATCAGCGAAGCCTCGGAAAAGCTGCCGCTGTTGGTGGACCAGGGCGATCGCGACGATTTCCTCGCCGTTCAGCTCAAGCCCGAAGCCCTGCTGCAGGCGGCCAAGGCAGCCAACCATCCGCTGGAACTGCGCCTGCAGCCTGGCTACGACCACAACTACTTTTTCATCGCCAGCTTCATTGAAGACCATTTGCGTCATCATGGGCGTGCTTTGCTCGGTTAATCTGAGGCAAAAGTAGGTAGAATCACGCCCTGAATTAAATCGGGGCGTTTTTTTATGCGTATTGGCCACGGCTACGATGTGCACCGTTTCGCTGAAGGCGATTTCATCACCCTGGGCGGCGTGCGCATTGCACACCACCATGGGTTGCTGGCTCATTCCGACGGCGACGTGGTCCTGCACGCCTTGAGCGATGCCTTGCTCGGCGCGGCTGCATTAGGCGATATCGGCAAGCACTTTCCGGACACCGACCCCACCTTCAAGGGGGCGGACAGTCGTGTGTTGCTGCGCCATGTGGTCGGCCTGATCCATGCCAAGGGCTGGAAGGTCGGCAACGTCGATAACACCATCGTCGCCCAGGCGCCGAAAATGGCCCCCCATATTGAAGCGATGCGCGCAGTGATCGCCGCAGACCTGCAAATTGAATTGGATCAAGTCAACGTGAAAGCCACCACCACCGAAAAGCTCGGGTTTACCGGTCGTGAAGAGGGCATTGCGGTGCACTCCGTCGCCTTGTTGCTGCGCGCATGAACGACCTGCAACTGCTGGGCCCGCGGGCCTATGGCGAGGCCCTGGGCAGCGCGGTACTGAAGGCCACGGCCGAAGACTTCCAGGTTGATGAGGTGCTGGACATCCCGCTGACCGGCGATGGCGAGCACCTGTGGCTGTGGGTGGAAAAGCGCGGCTTGAACACTGAGGAAGCCGCACGGCGTATCGCCAAAGCCGCTGGGGTGCCATTGCGCACCGTCAGCTATGCCGGGCTCAAGGATCGTCAGGCCCTGACCCGCCAGTGGTTCAGCGTGCAATTGCCCGGCAAGGCCGACCCGGACATGAGCGGCGCAGAAAACGACACCCTCAAGATCCTGAAAACCGCCCGTCACAAGCGCAAGTTGCAGCGTGGGGCCCATTCGGCCAATGGTTTCACCTTGCGCCTGACCCAATTGGCCGGCGACACCGCTGCCATCGACGCACGTCTGCAGTTGATTGCCCGGCACGGCATCCCCAATTATTTCGGCACCCAGCGTTTTGGCCACAACGGCGGCAATGTGGTGGATGCTCGCGAGTGGGCTGCCCGCAAGGCCCTGCCCGAGCAGCGCAACGTGCGCTCGCGCTTGCTGTCCACGGCTCGCAGTTACCTGTTCAACCAAGTGTTGGCGGCTCGCGTCGCCGACGGTTCATGGCAGCGTGCCCAAGTTGGCGATCTGCTGGCGTTTACCGACAGTCGCAGTTTTTTTCCGGCCGGGGAAGCTGAATGCAGTGACCCGCGCCTGGCGATCCTGGACCTGCATCCCACCGGCCCGCAGTGGGGCGAAGGCGACTCGCCGGCGAAAGGTCTTACGTACGAGCTGGAACAATCTGTCGCCGCTGGCGAAGCAGACCTACGTGATTGGCTGGTGAAGGCGGGAATGAGCCAGGAACGTCGCATTCTGCGACTGCCCATTGGCGGGTTGACGTGGCATTATCCCGGGCCTGACATTCTGCAATTGGAATTCGTCCTGCCGGCCGGATGCTTCGCCACTGTCTTGGTGCGCGAGCTTGTTGATCTGGTGCCGGTGGGGCAGACGGACAGCCCATGCGTATTCTGATATCAAACGATGACGGTGCCACCGCACCCGGTCTTGCCGCGCTCCATGCTGCGCTGCAGGATTACGCCGAGTGCGTGGTGGTTGCCCCCGACCAGGACAAGAGCGGCGCCAGCAGTTCGCTGACGCTCGACCGTCCGCTGCATCCGCGGGTCCTGGCCAATGGCTTTATCAGCGTTAACGGCACCCCCACCGACTGCGTGCACCTGGCGATCAACAGTCTGCTGGAGCACCAGCCAGACCTGGTGGTCTCGGGGATCAACCTGGGCGCCAACCTGGGTGATGACGTGCTGTATTCCGGCACCGTGGCGGCCGCCCTTGAAGGGCGCTTCCTGGGCCGCACCGGCTTTGCCTTTTCCTTTGCTTCGCGGCAACTGGATAACCTGGCGACGGCGGCCTACTACGCGCGCAAGTTGGTGGAGGCCCATGCTTCCCTGGACCTGCCGCCGCGTACGGTGCTCAACGTCAATATCCCCAACTTGCCCCTCGACCATATTCGCGGTATCCAACTCACGCGCCTGGGCCATCGCGCCCGTGCGGCGGCGCCCTTGAAGGTGGTCGACCCTCGCGGCAAGGAAGGGTATTGGATCGCCGCCGCCGGCGACGCCGAAGATGGCGGCGAAGGCACGGACTTTCATGCGGTGATGCAAGGCTATGTCTCCGTTACTCCTCTGCTGTTTGATCGCACCTTCAGTGATGCCTTCAGTGGCCTTGATGGCTGGCTGGAGGGACTGCGTTGATGGCTCGTGAACAAGACGATCTGTTGCGCCGTGGGATTGGGATGACCTCCCAGCGCACCCGGGAGCGGTTGATCCAGCGTCTGTATGAAGAAGGCTTGTCCAACGCGCAGGTGCTGGAAGTGATCCGGCGCACGCCGCGGCACCTGTTTGTCGATGAGGCGCTGGCACATCGCGCCTATGAAGACACAGCGTTGCCCATCGGCCACAACCAGACCATCTCCCAGCCCTACATGGTCGCGCGCATGAGCGAGCTGCTGCTGGCGGCGGGGCCATTGGACAAGGTGCTGGAGATCGGTACCGGCTCCGGTTACCAGACGGCCGTGCTGTCGCAATTGGTAGAGCGGGTGTTTTCGGTCGAGCGCATCAAGGTGCTGCAGGACCGGGCCAAAGAGCGTCTGGTGGAGCTGAACCTGCGCAACGTGGTATTCCGCTGGGGCGATGGCTGGGAGGGCTGGCCGGCACTGGCGCCCTACAACGGAATTATCGTCACCGCCGTGGCCACCGATGTGCCGCAAGCCTTGTTGGATCAATTGGCGCCTGGCGGGCGTTTGGTCATCCCGGTGGGCTCCGGCGAAGTGCAACAGTTGATGCTTATTATCCGCGAAGACGAAGGCTTTTCCCGGCATGTACTCGGTGCTGTGCGTTTCGTCCCCTTGCTCAACGGCCCGCTGGCCTGATCATTTATTCGCGCGCAGTGAATTCTGTAGGCGGGGATGTGTCTTACGGCGGGGTCTATTGAATCAACACACCTGGCAGCCACGATTAAACATGATGAATTTTTCCTTTCAGTCAGGTGCCAGTAAAAAGCCAATGCCCAGTTATACTTGCGTCATATTTCAAGCCTGATCCAGGCGTTAACGTTCAGCCACCACAAAGGGAGCGGCGGGTGAGTCTCACAGGTCCTGCGCAGCGAATGAGTAAAACAAGCTTTCAGCGACTGGTGCTTGGCCTTGTCTTGAGTTCCTTATTGGCAGCCTGCTCGAGCACGCCATCCGGCGGTGCGCGGGTCGTTGACCGTACCAACGCAACCCCCCAGAGACCTACGGTCACCACCGGCCAATACGTGGTGCGCAAAGGCGACACCCTGTTCTCGATTGCCTTTCGTTATGGCTGGGACTACAAGGCGCTGGCCGCCCGTAACAACATTCCTGTGCCGTATACGATCCATCCGGGGCAGACCATTCGTTTCGATGGTCGCTCAGGTTCTGCACCTACGGCAGTTGTGACAAAGTCGGGTTCTTCGCCATCGTCCTCGAGCAAGACCACCATCATCACTCGGCCTGCAGGCAGCGCCACGCCTACGGTTGCGAGCAAGCCGCCACCCGCGCCGTTGCCACCTGCCGGGCCTGCGCCGACCGGTTGGGGATGGCCTTCAAACGGAGTGTTGATTGGAAAATTCTCTTCAAACGGTAGTTTGAATAAAGGCATTGATATCGCCGGGGATTTGGGACAGCCTGTTTTAGCTGCGTCTGATGGGACGGTGGTGTACGCCGGGAGTGGTTTGCGGGGCTACGGCGAGCTGGTCATCATCAAACACAGCGATACCTACGTCAGTGCCTACGGTCATAACCGCAGGTTGTTGGTTCGGGAGGGGCAGCAGGTCAAGGTCGGACAGACGATTGCCGAAATGGGGTCAACGGGCACAGACCGGGTGAAACTGCACTTTGAGATTCGCCGCCAAGGGAAGCCTGTAGATCCGCTGCAATTCCTGCCCCGTCGTTGATGTGTTGCACAGCCTGTTCCCTCACGTAGAAGGAACAGGCTCCAGCGTTGCCAAGGATAGAGGCGTCGCTTGAGCTTGAGGTCGAACTCACCAAAGGACTATAACAATGGCTCTCAGTAAAGAAGTGCCGGAGTTTGACATCGACGATGAGGTTCTCCTTATGGAGACCGGCATCGATTTGGAAACGATGTCAGATAATGAAGGGGTATCACCACCTTCAGTTCGCACCAAATCCAAAAATGCTGCTGCGTTGAAGCAGCACAAGTACGTTGATTACACCCGGGCGCTCGATGCGACCCAGCTGTACCTCAATGAAATCGGCTTTTCCCCTCTGTTGACCCCCGAAGAAGAAGTCCATTTTGCGCGTCTGTCGCAGAAGGGCGATCCGGCTGGGCGTAAGCGCATGATTGAAAGCAACCTGCGCCTGGTGGTGAAGATCGCCCGACGCTACGTCAATCGTGGGCTTTCCCTGTTGGACCTGATCGAGGAGGGCAACCTGGGCTTGATCCGGGCTGTGGAGAAGTTCGACCCTGAGCGGGGCTTCCGTTTCTCCACCTATGCCACCTGGTGGATTCGCCAGACCATCGAACGGGCGATCATGAATCAGACCCGCACGATCCGGTTGCCGATCCATGTGGTCAAGGAGCTCAACGTCTACCTGCGGGCGGCGCGTGAGCTGACGCAAAAACTCGATCATGAACCTTCGCCTGAAGAGATTGCCAACCTCCTGGAAAAACCGGTAGGGGAGGTCAAGCGCATGCTGGGCCTTAACGAGCGTGTCTCTTCGGTCGATGTCTCGCTGGGGCCGGATTCGGATAAGACCCTGCTGGACACCCTGACCGATGATCGTCCGACAGACCCTTGCGAGCTGCTGCAAGACGATGATCTTTCCCAAAGTATTGACCAGTGGCTCTCAGAGCTCACGGACAAGCAGCGTGAAGTGGTGATTCGCCGCTTCGGCCTGCGCGGCCATGAGAGCAGCACCCTGGAGGATGTAGGCTTGGAGATTGGCCTGACCCGTGAGCGGGTGCGGCAGATCCAGGTAGAGGGCCTCAAGCGCTTGCGCGAGATCCTGGAGAAGAATGGCTTGTCGAGTGAGTCGTTGTTCCAATAAACGACACAAGACAAAAATGTGGGAGCCGGCTTGTGTGGGAGCTGGCTTGCCTGCGATAGCGTCAACTCGGTATAGCTAGTGCACCGAGTCGATAGCATCGCAGGCAAGCCAGCTCCCACATACAGCTGCGCTCCCACATTTTTTTGTGTCCGTCATTACGCTGTGCTGATCGTTCCACGCTTTGCGTGGGCATCCAGGGGTGACGCAGAGCGTCACAAAAGGCATTACCACGCGGAGCGTGGGAACGAGCAGCCACGGTGTAGCGCACCAAAATCCAGGCATAAAAAAACCCCGCTTTTAAGGGCGGGGTTTTTTCGACTAAGTCAGTACAAGTTAGATAACTTGAACTTCTTCAGCTTGCATGCCTTTCTGACCGCGGGTAGCGATGAAAGAAACCTGTTGGCCTTCTTTCAGGCTTTTGAAGCCGTCGGATTGGATAGCTTTGAAGTGAACGAACAGGTCGTCACCGGATTGTGGAGTGATGAAGCCGAAGCCTTTTTCATCGTTGAACCACTTAACGGTACCAGTTTGGCGATTAGACATGGTGTAACTCCTTGGACAAAGTTAACTGCGACTCAGGAAAAGCCCTGGCCGAGACTGAGTGCAAAGAGCAGGAAAAATTCTTGGAGATGGTTGGATCGAAATTCAACATATCGTGTAGAGATTCTCAGTGACACAAGCAGCACAGTGGCGCCACCTTAACCCTTTTTCCGGAACGTGCCAATGGTATTTCCGAAGGTTTCTCTATTTTCGTGACTGGCGGTGGTATTTACAGACATCCCTCACGGCAATCCCGCCCCCGGCCGTGTTGGCTGAGGCTTATAGCGCGCAGGGCTTTGATCAAGAAAACCCTTGTGGCCTTTGAACCCCAAGGCTGGCCCCGGTAAGATGGCCCACAGATTTTTTTCGCCTCGCTATTCAGGACACCGCCATGAGCATCAAATCGGACAAGTGGATTCGCCGCATGGCGCAGGAACACGGCATGATCGAGCCGTTCGTCGAACGCCAGATTCGTGGCGAAGGCGACGAGCGCGTGATTTCGTACGGCGTTTCCAGCTATGGCTACGACGTGCGTTGCGCCGATGAATTCAAGGTGTTCACCAACATCAATTCGGCGATCGTCGATCCGAAAAACTTCGACCAAAAGAGCTTCGTCGACGTCAAGAGCGACGTGTGCATCATCCCGCCCAACTCCTTCGCCCTGGCGCGCACCGTGGAGTTCTTCCGTATCCCTCGCGACGTGCTGACCATCTGCCTGGGTAAAAGCACCTATGCCCGCTGCGGCATTATCGTCAATGTCACGCCGCTTGAGCCTGAGTGGGAAGGCCACGTCACCCTGGAATTCTCCAACACCACCACCTTGCCGGCGAAAATCTACGCCAACGAAGGCGTGGCACAGATGCTGTTCCTGCAGTCCGATGAGGCCTGTGAAGTGTCCTACAAGGACCGTGCGGGCAAGTATCAGGGCCAACGCGGCGTCACTCTCCCACGCGCTTGATCGAAAGCGCCTACGGGTAAAGGGAATTTGTCTGCAGAAAGTGACTCTATCTAGGTGTACTGCTTCGGCGCGTGTGAAACGCGCCGGGCCATACTTGAGGAGTACCCTATGAAGATCGACCCGCGAATCAGCGCAGAACTCGCCCGGCTTGAACCCAACCAGATTGGTGTTCTGGCCTGGTCCTTGATGGCCAACCCCGCGCACGCGGGGGGCATCCCTGGTCAACCCGAACCTGATTACCCGCAGCCTACCGAGCCGGGTGAGCCGACCTTACCGGACGAGCCGCCACCCGCGCCCGTTGCCTGAAACCTGAGCAGGCTTGTCTCGATTCATTGAATCGGCCAGACCTGGTGATCGCCAATCACAAAGATTCGCTGGTCCTGGGCCTGCTCCACGGCATAACCCCCTGTAAACGCGCCGAAGGCTGGCAGCAGGCTAACCTGAGTGCCGATCTGGAAGCACGGCAGGCGTAGCCGCTGGCGCCCTTTGCCGCGCAGGTGGTACACCGGATGCACATGCCCCGCCAGTACATGATGGCTGGCGTGGGCGTCTGGCTCATGTTGCAAGGCGAAAGGGCCCATCAGCAGGGGCTCGGGGATCACCTCGATGCCCAGATCCAACGGTGGGTCGCCGGCGCTTTTGTCGTGATTGCCGCGAATCAAGGTCAAGGCCAATGTGCGATTGCGCTCACGCCAGGCCCTGATTGCGTTCAGGGTGCCGCTGGCGTGAGAGCCGGGACCGTGGAGGAAATCACCGAGAAAGATCAACTGCGCGCACGGTAGGGCCGATACGAGCCTGTCCAGGCGTTCCAGGTTGGCCGTAGTCGTGCCCTGTGGCACCGGTTGTCCCAGGCTGCGATAGGCCGAAGCCTTGCCAAAATGCGCATCGGCAATCAGCAGGCATCGGCGTGCGGGCCAATACACGGCCTTGTCCGGCAATAGCCAGAGTTCTTCGCCTTCAACCGTCAGTGGGTAATGCATCAGCCTTGCCCTTTATCGGCGACTTTTTCCAGGTCCTTGACCATCCGCGCGATGCGCTCCGAGAGTTTTTCCGAGCTCATGCTTTCGCGCATCCGTTCTACCAGCAGCGGAAAGGCCAGGGGCGTGGGCCGCTGGATCCTGTGCAGGTCCAGCTTCAGCGTCGACAGATGATTCAGCGTCTGTTCCAGCCGGCGAATATCCAGCTCGTCCCGCAGAACTTCTTCTCCTGCCTGGGCCAGCAGCAGATTTTGTGGGTCATATTGCTTGAACACTTCAAAGAACAAACCACTGGAAGCCTGCACCTGTCGCGTGCTTTTTGGCGCGCCGGGGTACCCGGCAAATACCAGCCCGGCGATTCGCGCAATCTCGCGAAAGCGGCGCAGGGCCAGTTCGCCGGCATTGAGGCTGGCAATTACGTCAGCCAGCAGGCCTTGGGGGCTCAGCAACCTTGTATTCAACAACTGGGGCCACTGCACCTCGGTGGCGCTCAACAGCTCCAGGCCATAATCATTCACCGCAATCGAAAAGGTCAGCGGCTGCTGCTGGCTGACCCGCCATGCCAGCAAACTGGCTAGGCCCAGGTGTACCTGGCGGCCAGCGAATGGGTACAGAAACAGGTGCCAGCCCTCTCGCGACCGCAGGGTTTCAGCCAGCAAATGCTCGCGGGTCGGCAGCCCGGACCAGCGCAATTGGGTATGCAGCAACGGTTGCACCGCCTTCATCTCTGGGCCGTCGAAGTGCCCATGCGCGGCGGCATCAAAACGCTCGACCACCGCCTGCGCCAGTTCGTTGGAAAGGGGCATGCGCCCGCCATTCCAGCGTGGCACGGCGGCTTTTTTCGCGTTGCTGCGGCGTACGTAAGCGGTCATGTTTTCCACGCGCACCAATTCCAGCAACCGCCCGGCGAACAAAAATCCATCCCCCGGCTTGAGCCTTGCAATAAACCCTTCCTCGACACTGCCCAGGTTCTTGCCGCCGCCGCCTTTGCTCCAGAACTTGAGCTGGATGCTGGCGTCACTGACGATGGTGCCCACGCTCATGCGGTGGCGCCGTGCCAGGCGGGCATCCGGAACGCGCCAGATGCCGTGCTCATCGGGCTCCACCCGGCGGTAATCCGGATAAGCGGTGAGTGACAGGCCACCATGGCGCACAAACCCCAGGGCCCAGGCCCAGTCCGCTTCGGTGAGGTCGCGATAGGCCCAGGCGCCGCGCACTTCGTCCAACAGTGCCGCCGGGGTAAACCCGCCGCCCAAGGCCATGCTGACCAGGTGTTGTACCAGCACATCCAGCGGCTTGTACGGTGATTCCCGCGCTTCGATGCGTCGTTGGGCGATCGCATCCTGGGCGGCTGCGGCTTCCACCAGCTCCAGGCTGTGGGTGGGCACCAGCGTTACCCGTGAGGGCCGCCCTGGCGCGTGGCCGGAGCGCCCGGCGCGTTGCATCAGCCGCGCTACGCCCTTGGCGGAGCCGATTTGCAGCACCCGTTCCACCGGCAGGAAGTCAACGCCCAGGTCGAGGCTGGAAGTGCACACCACTGCCTTGAGCTGTCCATCTTTCAACGCTCGCTCCACCCAGTCCCGGGTCTCTCGCGATAACGAACCGTGGTGCAGGGCAATCAAGCCGGCCCAGTCCGGACGAGCGCCCAGAATCGCCTGGTACCAGATCTCGGATTGCGCGCGGGTGTTGGTAAATACCAGGCAACTGCTGCTGGCCTCTACCTCGGCGACCACTTGCGGCAACATCTTCAAGCCGATATGCCCGGCCCAGGGAAAGCGCTCGGTGACGGGCGGCAGCAAGGTGTCGACCTTCAGCGCCTTGGCCGTTTGCCCCTGTACATTGATGCCGCCGCCCTGTGGGACCAGTACCTCCAAAGCGTGGGCCTGATTACCCAGCGTCGCGGAAATACCCCACACCATCAACTCAGGATGCCAGCGCCGCAAGCGTGCCAGTGCCAGTTGCAACTGCACGCCGCGCTTATTGCCGATCAGTTCGTGCCATTCATCCACGATGACCATGCGCAGGTGCGCCAGGCTGGTTTCACTGTCGGCACGGGCCAGCATCAGGGTCAGGCTTTCCGGAGTGGTGACCAGAGCGGTGGGTTGGCGACGGGTCTGGTGCGCGCGTTCACTGCCGCTGGTGTCACCGGTGCGCAGACCTACACTCCAGGGAATCTGCAGGGCCTCCAGCGGGGCTTGCAGGGCACGTGCGGAGTCGGCGGCCAGGGCGCGCATCGGCGTGATCCACAGGACGGTCAGCGGCTCGGCAGGCGGTTTGCGTTTGCCTGTGACGGGCGGGCGGGTAATGGCGAAACGATTGAGGGCGGCAAACCACAGGGCATAGGTTTTACCCGCCCCGGTGCTGGCATGCAGTAACCCTGATTGGCCGGCCTTGACCGCGGCCCATACCTCTTTCTGAAAGGCGAATGGCTTCCAGCCTTGGGTGGCAAACCATTGCTTGGCGAAATCGTGGGTTTTTGCCATTCGGCAGCGGACGCTCTGGAGGGGTTAGTTCAAAGACCCCTGAGGCAGCGCCGACGTTCAACTGCCTAATGCCATTCAGTCAAGCAGAAGCGCTGCCCTGTGGCGAGGGAGCTTGCTCCCGCTGGACTGCGTAACAGTCCCAGTCTTTTTGAGCAAAGAGCGGGGGCCGCTTCGCGCCCCAGCGGGAGCAAGCTCCCTCGCCACAGCAAGCTCGCTCCTACTTCAAATTGCCACTCAGAAACTGTTGCAGGCGTTCGCTTTTCGGATTGCCCAGCACATCCTCCGGCAAGCCCTGCTCCTCCACCAGACCCTGATGCAGGAACAGCACCTGGCTTGAAACCTTGCGCGCAAAGCTCATCTCGTGGGTCACCATAATCATGGTGCGGCCTTCCTCGGCCAGGCCCTGGATCACCTTCAAAACTTCGCCCACCAACTCCGGGTCCAGCGCAGACGTGGGTTCATCGAACAGCATCACCTCCGGCTCCATGGCCAGGGCGCGGGCGATGGCGACACGCTGCTGCTGGCCGCCGGAGAGGAACGCCGGGTATTGATCAGCCACGCGCGCCGGCAGCCCGACTTTGTCCAGGTAGCGGCGGGCACGGTCTTCGGCGTCCTTTTTACTGCAACCCAGCACGCGGCGCGGGGCCATGGTGATGTTTTCCAGCACGCTCATGTGGCTCCACAAATTGAAGTGCTGGAACACCATCGCCAGCCGCGTGCGCAAGCGTTGCAACTCGGCGTCGTCGGCTACGCGCATGCCATGGCGGTCGCTGACCATGCGAATCGCCTGGCCGTCCAGGGTCATGGCGCCATCGTTGGGGGTTTCCAAAAAGTTGATACAGCGCAGGAAGGTACTCTTGCCTGAGCCACTGGCGCCGATCAGGCTGATCACATCCCCGGTCTTGGCCTTGAGCGACACACCTTTGAGCACTTGATTGTCGCCATAGCTTTTGTGCAGGCCTTCAACGGTCAGTTTGTACATGTGGCATGCATCCTCAAGGCGAAAGTAGATAACCGCTGCGGTAGGCCTGTGTGCCGGCAACATGGCAGATCACCATGCCGGCCGTGGCCATGCGGCGTAGCGAACGGGCGTAAAGCAGCCCGGCGTGCTGGCAGTGCACAGGCGTCACGCGGTCGGTAATGGGGTCGATGATTTCAGCGACCAATTGCCCCGCCTCCAGGTATTCCCCCGGCAGGGCGCTGAACACGAGCAAGCCACCCACCGTAGTCGTCACTGGCTCCACCGCCGCCAACGGCGTAGCCGGGTAGGCCAGGGCAGGCAAGGGGGCTGCATCGCCGCGAATGGCGCCGAAGTGGATCAAATAATCAATGATGGCCTGGCAGTCCAGCGCGGCGAGGCCGTGGTTGACATCGCCCTGGCCACGCAGCTCGACGGTCACCGACAAGCTGCCCATGGGGATCGGGTAGCGTTCGCCGAAGCGTTGCTGCAACTGCCACCACAGCAGGGTGAAACACTCGTCAAAAGACTGCCCACCGGAATCGGTGGCCAACAGGTTGGCCTCCGAGCCCAGGTAGCGCGCCAACGGTTCTACCTGTGGCCAGGCTTCGGGCGTGGTGTACAGGTGCGCCACGGCTTCGAAGTCGCAATGCAGGTCCAGCACCACGTCGGCATCACAGGCCAGGCGTTGCAGCACCAGGCGTTGGGAGTGCAACTGGGTCTGGGCGGTGTGCGCGGCCAGGGCGTGGAACAGTGCGCTGCGGATCAATTGGGCATTGCGCTGCGGATCATCGCCCAGCAGGTCTTCGACCTGGTTACCGACGTCTTCGCTGAGGTCGACAAACAGGCGATTGAAGTTCTGCCCGCTTTCCAGTTCGTAGCGGCCCAAGGGGATATCCATCAATACCTGTTCCAGGCCCACCGGGTTGGCGACGGGCACCAGCACGATTTCGCTGCGCAAGCGCCCGGTCGCTTCAAGTTCTGCCAGGCGCGCCTTTAAATGCCAGGCCACCAGCATGCCTGGCAATTCATCGGCATGCAGGGAGGACTGGATGTACACCTTGCCTTCGGGCTGCTGCGGGCCGAAGTGAAAACTGTGGATCTGCCGCGCCGTGCCGGGCACCGGCGCGATCAGATCATGTAGCTGGTGGCGCATGCAAACTCCTTAGTGGCTCGGCCCGAGAAAGGCCAGCCAACGGCGTTCCGCCAGGCGAAACAGGCCGACCAGGGCAAAGGTCACCGTCAGATAGATCAGTGCGGCAATGCCGAATGACTGGAAGGTCATGAAGGTGGCGGAGTTGGCATCCCGCGCCACTTTGAGGATATCCGGGATCGTCGCGGTAAAGGCCACGGTGGTCGAGTGCAGCATCAGGATCACTTCGTTGCTGTAGTAGGGCAACGAGCGTCGCAACGCGGAAGGCATGATCACGTAGGCGTACAGCTTCCAGCCGCTTAGGCCATAAGCCTTGGCCGCCTCGACTTCGCCGTGGGCCATGCTGCGGATTGCCCCGGCGAAAATCTCCGTGGTGTAGGCGCAAGTGTTGAGGGCGAAGGCGAGCAGGGTGCAGTTCATCGCGTCGCGAAAGAACGCATCCAGCACCGGTTGTGCTCGTACGGCGGCAAGGCTGTAGATGCCGGTGTAGCAGATCAGCAATTGGATATAGAGCGGCGTACCACGAAACAGGTAGGTGTAGAACTGCACGGGCCAACGCACCAGGCGCTTGCGCGAAACGCGGGCGATAGACAGTGGAATCGATACCAGAAAACCAATGACCAGTGAGGCGCTGAGCAGCCACAAGGTCATGGCCAGACCGGTGATGTGCTGGCCGTCGCTGTAAAGAAAGGGGCGCCAGTATTCTTGCAATAGCTCAATCATCGCACTGCCTCCCGGGCGCCTGCGGAGTAGCGACGTTCAAGTCGGCGCAAAACAAAGTTGGAGGCGCTGGTGATCAACAGGTAGATCAGCGCGGCCAGCACCAGGAAATAAAACAGTTTATAGGTGCTCTTGCCAGCGTCCTGGGCGGCTTTTACCAAGTCTGCGAGGCCGATGATCGACACCAGTGCGGTGGCCTTGAGCATCACCATCCAGTTATTGCCGATGCCCGGCAGCGCAAAGCGCATCATCTGCGGGAAGGTCACGTAGCGAAACCGCTGCCCGCGCTTGAGCCCGTAAGCGGTGGCGGCTTCGAGTTGGCCGCGGGGCACGGCGAGGATCGCACCGCGAAAGGTTTCGGTGAAATACGCACCGTAGATAAAGCCCAGGGTGATCACCCCGGCGCTGAACGGGTCGATCTCGATGTATTCCCATTCCATAAAGTCGGTAAAGCCACTGAGCCAGGTTTGCAGGCTGTAGAAAATCAACAGCATCAGTACCAGGTCCGGCACACCGCGAATCAGAGTGGTATAGAGCTGGGCGGGGATACGCACAATGGCCAGGCTGGACAGTTTGGCGCTGGCGCCGAGCAGGCCCAGCAATACGCTGACGGCCAGGGACAGCACCGACAACTTGATGGTCATCCAGGTGCCTTGCAGCAACAGCGGGCCGAAACCCTTCAGGCTGAATGCGCTCAGCCCGAGGGTTTGCAACAGATCTTCGAACATAAATCAGGACCTATGGCGATAAAAAAGCGCCCCACCCGAAGTAGGGCGCCCCAGGCATTATTTGCCGCTGTACAGGTTCAGATCGCCAAAGTGTTTCTTCTGGATAGTGGCGTAGGTGCCATCATCGTGTAACGCTTTGATACCTTTATCCAAAAGCGCCTTGAGTTCAGTGTTACCTTTTTTGATACCGATAGCGGTTTTCGACGGCAGCAGTGGGTCGTCGATAGCTGCGCTCACTTCATAGCCAGCACCGGCTGGCGACTTGAGAAAGCCCAGTTCGGCTTGGAGCATGTCCTGCACGGAAGCGTCAAGGCGCCCGGAGGTCAGATCGGCGTACACCTGGTCCTGGTTAGCGTAAGCCTTGGTGGTCACCCCGGCTTTATCCAGTACGGCCTTGGCGTAGGCTTCCTGGATGGTGCCTTGCTCGTAACCCACGGATTTGCCTTTGAGAGATTCTGGCGTCGAATAGCCAGCGCCTTTCTTGAACACCAGCGAAGTCGGGCCGGAGAACAGCTCAGAGGAGAAGTCGATCGCCTTCTCGCGCACTGGGGTCACGGTCATCGACGAGATCACGCCATCGAATTTATTGGCTTTCAGGCCCGGGATCATTCCGTCGAAGTCACTTTCGACCCACTTGCACTTGACCTTCAGCTCCGCGCAGATCGCATTGCCCAGGTCGATATCGAAGCCCACCAGGCTGCCGTCGGCGGCCTTGGATTCGAACGGTGCGTAGGAAGGGTCGACACCAAAACGCAATTCCTTGTATTCCTTGGCTGTAGCAACACCAGCAGCCATGCACAGAGCCAGTGCAGAAAGGGTCAGCAATGCTTTTTTCATTATGTAATCCCTGGAAACCAAGATAAGCGCTTGTGGCGCGATTAGGACTGTTACTGAACGGTGTCAGACCCATCACAAGTAGCAATTTCTGCACCATAGTTCCGGATGGGCTTTTTAAACGGTGGGATAAGGCAGTTCCAAGTGTAGGCGGCGCTCAAAAATGGGCATGAAATTTCCAGTGCACCATTCTGGAGCTGTCACTTATCAAGAAGGTGGGAGCTGGCTTGCCTGCGATAGCGGTGGGTCAGTCGTTCTATGGGTAACTGACTCACCGCTATCGCAGGTAAGCCAGCTCCTACAAGGGGCCGGATCAGGCCAACAGGTCTTGTAGCGTGGCCAGGTTGTCCGCTTCATCCACCGCCTTGTCCTGGCGCCAGCGCAGCATTCGCGGAAACCGCACCGCAATCCCGCTCTTGTGCCGCTTGGACAGAGCAATCCCTTCAAAACCCAGCTCAAACACCATGCTCGGCGTCACGCTGCTGACCGGGCCGAACTTCTCCACTGTGGTTTTGCGCACAATGGCGTCGACCTTGCGCATTTCCTCGTCGGTCAGCCCGGAATACGCCTTGGCGAACGGCACCAGAGTGCGCTCGCTGCCTGGCGGGCCGTCCCATACCGCGAAGGTGTAGTCGCTGTAGAGGCTGGCGCGCCGGCCATGGCCGCGCTGGGCGTAGATCAACACGGCGTCGACGCTGAAGGGATCGACCTTCCACTTCCACCACAGGCCCATGTCCTTGGTGCGGCCCACGCCGTAGAGGCCGTTGCGATCCTTGAGCATCATGCCTTCCACGCCCAGGCTGCGAGAGGCTTCGCGCTGCTCGGCCAAGGCTGCCCAGGTCTTGCCTTCCAGCAAGGGCGAGGGCAATAACACCGGTTGGTTGCACGCAGCGATGACCTGTTCCAATTGGGTACGGCGTTCGGCTTGGGTGTGGTTGCGCCAGTCGTCGCCCTGATACTCCAGCAAGTCGTAGGCGAGCACGGCCACTGGCGCATCCTCAAGGACTTTTTTACTCAGGGTCTTGCGGCCAATGCGCTGTTGCAGCAGCGCGAAGGGTTGCACCGAGTCTTTCCACACCACGATTTCGCCATCGATCACCGTACCGTCGGGCAGGCCACTGACCAGGCTGTGGAGTTCAGGGAAACGTTCAGTCAGCAACTCTTCCCCGCGAGACCAGACCCACAGGCGGCCCTCGCGCTTGACCAGTTGTGCGCGAATGCCATCAAACTTCCATTCCACCTGCCAATCGGCGGGTGAACCGAGCAGGGTGTCGAATTGCTCCACCGGTTGCGCCAGCCCGTGAGCCAGAAAAAACGGATAGGGTTGCCCGCCACGTTGCGCGTGCTCGTCAGACGATTCGGCGGCGATCAGCTTGAGATAGCCCTCGGCTGTGGGACGGTTCGACAAATCGGTGTAGCCCACTAGCCGCTGCGCCACGCGTTTGCTGTCGAGATCGGCCATGGCGGCGAGGGCGCGGGTCACCAGAAGTTTGGATACCCCGACCCGGAAGCTGCCGGTGATCAATTTGATGCACACCATCAGGCTCGGTTGGTCCAGTTGCGCCCACAGCGCCGGCAGCCGGTCTGCAAGGTCCAAGGGTGGCAGACCGCGCAGGGGCAGCAGTTTTTCTTCCAGCCACACGGCCAGGCCGTCTTCGGATGTGTAGGTGGATTCTGGCAGGAGCAGGGAGATGGTCTCGGCCAAGTCACCTACGGACTGGTAGCTCTCTTCGAACAGCCAGGGTTCGATACCTGCCGCTTCGGTGGCCATGTCCCGTAGCAGGCGCGTCGGCGCCAGCTGTCGTGGTCTCCCGCCGCTAAGAAAGTACACCGCCCAGGCCGCATCGGCTGGCGGCGCCTGCAGGAAGTAGGCTTGCAGGGCCGCAAGCTTGGCATTGCTGGAAGTGGTGGCGTCGAGGTTGGCGTACAGCTCGGCGAAGGCTTTCATGCAGTAGCCTCTTCTTCGTCATCGCCGTATTCGGTGCTGAAGCCTTGGGCATCCAAGCCCTTTTCCCGCAGGTGGCGTACCAACACACCGACCGAACCATGGGTGACCATCACCCGTTGTGCCCCGGTTTGTTCGATGGCCCACAACAAGCCGGGCCAATCGGCGTGGTCCGAGAGCACGAAGCCACGGTCCACACCGCGTCGCCGTCTGGTACCACGCAAGCGCATCCAGCCGCTGGCGAAGGCGTCGCTGTAGTCGCCAAAGCGGCGCATCCAGGTACTGCCTCCGGCGGAGGGCGGTGCGATGATCAGGGCTTGGCGCAGCAGTGGGTCGGTCTTTTTGAAGTCGCCGGCATACAGCGTCTCGGGGATGTAGATGCCCGCTTCGCGGTACACCCGGTTCAACGGTTCGACCGCGCCGTGGCTGAGGATCGGGCCGATGCTGGCGTCCAGCCCATGGAGGATGCGTTGGGCCTTGCCGAAGGAGTAGCAGAACAACACGCTGGCTTTGCCGCTGGCGATATTGGCCTGCCACCAGTCATTGATCCCGGCAAAAATCTGCGCCTGGGGCTGCCAGCGGTAAATCGGCAGGCCGAAGGTGGATTCGGTGATAAAGGTGTGGCAACGCACCGGTTCGAAGGGCGCGCAGGTACCATCGGGTTCGACCTTGTAGTCGCCGGACGCCACCCAGACTTCGCCCTGGTATTCCAGGCGTACCTGGGCCGAGCCCAGTACATGCCCGGCGGGATGGAAACTCAAAGTCACGCCGTGATGCACCAACCGTTCACCGTAGGCCAGGGTTTGCAGGTTAATGTCCTGGCCCAGGCGCCAGCGCAGGATACCTTCGCCGGGGGCGGCGGCCAGGTAGTGTTGATTCCCGGTGCGGGCGTGGTCGCCGTGGGCGTGGGTGATGACCGCACGTTCCACTGGGCGCCAGGGGTCGATATAAAAATCACCGGCAGGGCAGTAGAGGCCTTCGGGGCGGGCGATGACAAGATCCATGGGGTTGCCGGGGCGGTGGGCTTGTTACTTATGAGGTGGGGCTGGGTGCAGAAGTTCTATCTGAATGCAGGTGGTGCAAAGGTGGGCTTGCCTTCAATGCCGGCCTGAAAGCCGACACCTATCTACCTGACACCCGACCATCCAACTGTGGGAGCTGGCTTGCCTGCGATGGCGGCCTGACAGCCGAAGCTGTTATCTGTGTACATATCCATTTCTGCGGTAACGGCCACTTAGGGTTCCGCTTTTACAGCGGGTCACTTTTGGAAAAGAGCCCGGAATGCCGGCCCAGCCAAAAGTAACCAAAAAGGCTCTTGCCCCACCACTCGGCACCTCGCTTGGGCTCGGTGTGCCCGTAATCCGCCAGTGATTTGGGGGGCCGCCGCCACGCGCCATCCATGGCGCGGGGCGGCTAAACCGGCATCCCTGCCGGTTTACCCCCCAAATCACTGTCGAATTCCGGCCAGCGTGGTTTGACGGGGCGCCTAAGATCAAGATCAAAAGCAGATCAAGAGCAAGATCAAGAGCGGCTCGCTTCGCATCGTGGTTACCGTCGGCTGCTATCGCAGGCAAGCCACAATGCCAGTCAGTCAAGCGGTCATCGCCGACTGTAGGAGCGAGCTTGCTCGCGAAAATCGTCAACGATAACGCGTGCTTGCTGAATGAAAGCGGCGCCTGTGAGTTTTTCGCGAGCAAGCTCGCTCCTACAAAAAGCCCTTAACTGACTGGCATTGAGGCAAGCCAGCTCCCACAGCGTTATCCAGTTTCGTCAGGGAAGCCCGGTTACTTACCAGGCGTCAGGGTCAACCTTGTCTTGCCGTACACCTTTTCAAAGTTCTGCGGCTGCATCGGAAAGCTCAGGTATTGCGCCTTCAGCGACGGGTCGATGCCATTGGCATAGTTCGGGCTGGCCGGGTTGCCGGATTGGCCGATGCCGCCCTGGCCCATCATCGGTTCCACTTGGCCGAAGTCGATGATCATGCGCAGCGCCGACACCTGGGTCGCGTTGAAATCCTGGCCCCAGCTATACGGCGCCGGGTTCAAGGTGTTGTGGTCGCCACCGCTGGCAAAGGGGCCGCGGATGACCTGGCCGCTGGTATTTTTCCAGGTGGTGCTGTGCAACTTGCCCCACTGCCAGGCCTTGTGGTCGGCGCCCAGTTGGCTGTCGCCAGTAGTGATGGCGGCGGCCAGGGTGCGAGCCAGGATCGCGGGTTTGTCTTCTATTTGCGGTGTACGCGTGTCATCCCAGAATGGGCTGTCTTCACGGCCCAGCAGGTGGTCGGCGATGGCCGAGTAGGACAGGCTGGCGTTGCTGGCGAAGGCTTTCCAACTGGCGCTGTTTTCCGGGCCGAGTTTGTCCAGGAAGATCTGCCGGGCGCTTTCCTGCAGGAACAGTTCGTAGATTGCCGCGTCAGCCGAGGTGGTTGCCAGCCGACCATCGAAAGTCATCAGGCGCTCCAGTGCTTCGCGGGCCTTGGCACGTTCCGCTGTCGGCAGGGCCTCGATGGCCTGCTTGAGCGGCTGGGCCATGCCGGGTGCCTGGAACATGTTCTTGAGCTTGGCGGCGAAGAGGGTGGTCTGGTCGTATTGCATGGCGATCAGGCTGCGGCTGTCATGCTTGCCGGCGTTGGCCAGTTGCGCCAGGCGCTCGCTGCGCTCCGGTGCATCCCAGGCGTTGGACAGTTGCATGCCGTAGCCACGTGGCGCGGTACGCTGGTTGGCGGTGCCGATCCAGCCTTGGGCCGGGTCCTGGTCGTACGGGTGCAACATCGCGTCGGCGTAGCCGTCCCAGTCAAAGCGCGTGTCCCAGCCCGGCGATGGCAACAGGCCTTCGCCTTCGCGGCGGTTGGGGAAACGGCCGGTGACCTGCCAGCCGATGTTGCTGGCGTCGGCGAAGATCATGTTCAGGCCGATGGCGCGAATCTCGCGGGTAGCATCCGAGGCCTTGCCGGCGTTTTGTGCGCGGGACAGGTCGAAGAACGCATCCAGGCTCTTGTCGTCCTTGAAGTCGGCGGTTTGCAAGGCCAGGCCAAGACCGCTGGTGAGCGCCTGGCTGCTGTTGAGCAGAGCGCCGTGGCGGGTTTCGTACACCACTTCGCGAATCGAGCGCTGGCCCTTGATGAAGAAGGTTTCGTTGCGCACGCCGGCCGGCAGCCATTTGCCGTTGTTCTCGTAGTACAGCGCACTGCCCTGGCGTTTGACCTTCTCCAGGAACAGGTCCTGGGTGTCGCCCTTGACCGCGCTCATGCTCCACGCCACTTTGCCGTTGAAACCCGCCAGCAGGGTCGGCAGGCCGGCAATCGAAGCACCGACGGCCTGGTATTTGGGCGCACGAATCTGCACGTAGTTCCACGGCGACGGTGCTTGTGGCTGAGCGGCGATATCGTTGGCCAACAGGCTTTTGCCGCTGCGGCTGCGTTGTGGGCCAATGGCCCAGTTGCTTGAGGTGGTGACGCCCAGGGCATTGAGGTCGCGCAATTGCTGGCCCACCGTCTCCAGCCCGGCGAGGCCGGTGATCTGGTTCAGGTTGACGCCTTTGAGCTTGTCGGCTTCGGCCAGCGGGACGGGTTCGTCCGGTGCGCTTGGGGTGAGCCAGGCGAGTTTGTCGACGCCGACCTTTTGCGCCAGCACCAGGGACGAAAGCTCCTCCTGCAGATTGCTCGACTGGCTGAAGTTGAGCAGGCAGAACAGCAGCGCCGAATCTTCCGGCTTCCAGTACTCGGGCTTGTAGCCGCTCTGGGCCAGGTCCGTCGGCAAGTTGTCGCGATAACGGAACAGGTAGGCGTTGACGCCTCGGGCATACACTTCAAAGAAGCGTTTGAGGCGCGGCGATGAGGCGTTGTACAACTCGCCAGCGCTTTTCTTGAGGTTGACCGCCCGCATAAAACGGTCGACGTCCAGCACTTGCGGCCCCGACATTTCCGCCAGACGGCCCTGGGCTAGCAGGCGCAGGGTGACCATCTGGGTGATGCGGTCGCTGGCGTGTACGTAACCGAGGCTGAACAAAGCGTCGTGGAAGGTGTTGCTTTCAATCAGCGGCATGCCTTGGGCATTGCGGCGCACCGACACATTCTGTGCCAGGCCCTTGATTGGCTGCACGCCGGCAACGGGCGGCAGGGTGTCCTGGGTGTTCTGGAGCTGGCAACCGGCCAGGCCCAAGGCACTGACCACTGCCGCGGCAACGCCGAACCGGGGAAGAAAATGTAAGAGGGCTGGCGAGGCCATGGCAAAGCTCCTGCGGGGGGTAGCGTCAGTAAAGGCGCTACGTTAGTGAGCGCGGCGAAACGACGCAAGCGGGAGTTTTGGCAATTGCGTGAGAACTTGAAACAGCCACCAATCGAGGTGGCTTAAGGTTTTGTAGGAGCGAGCTTGCTCGCGAGAAACCCATAGGCGCCGCGTTTACTCAGAAAACGCGCGCTATCGTTGACGTTTTTCGCGAGCAAGCTCGCTCCTACTCGTGCGGTTTAAGCACCGTGGCACTTCTTGAATTTCTTCTCGCTGCCGCACGGGCAAGGATCGTTGCGACCGACGTCCTTCAATGCATTGCGCACCGGCTCTTGATGAGCGTGGCCGCAGTTCGGGCCGTGGACATGGCCGTGGTCGTGATCATGATCATGGTGGTCGTGATCGTGGTTGCAGTCAGGACCATGGACATGGGGTTGCTGTGTCATCGATGTTGCTCCGGAATAAAATCGCCGGGGATTATCTCGCCATTG
The DNA here is from genome assembly GCF_021605325.1 of Pseudomonas sp. PA-7-1E. Classification (NCBI taxonomy): domain Bacteria; kingdom Pseudomonadati; phylum Pseudomonadota; class Gammaproteobacteria; order Pseudomonadales; family Pseudomonadaceae; genus Pseudomonas; species Pseudomonas sp. PA-7-1E. Next base: position 2,501 of record NZ_WKFA01000029.1, on the reverse strand, counting down.
TGTGCCACCTGCACGTCATTACCGATGAATAATCCGGTTTTCAGTTCGCCTTCTAAACGATAAGGCACGGGCCGGTCGGGATTTTTCAGCATCTGCACCACCTCACGCACCTGTGGCCAGAGGTTGGTGCGCACCGAGACCTTGAAGAATTTATGACCGCGTGGCGGTACGGTCAGCCACTCGTTGGACTCGCCTTCGGTCAACACCAGATTGCCCAGGCTGACCTTGTAGACCAGGCCGCGCACGGTCAGGTCGGCGTCGTCGCGGTTGTCCACGCGAAAGTACAGCTTGAATTTCTGTTCCAGCAGCTTGGCCCGCACCACTTCGACCTTGACCAGGGAAACGTGAGGGGGCGGCGCGTCGTCTTCGAACCAGGACGCGCAGCCGGTCAGGCCCAGGGTCAACGCCAGCATCAAGCTATACATTCGAAGCATGGCGCTATCCCCGTCGAGTGATTAGAAGTAGCTGGAACAGCACTTCTTGAATTTCTGCCCGCTGCCACACAAACAGGCATCGTTACGTCCGGCCTTCACTTCTACCGTAGGATCGATGAAGTACCAGCGCCCTTCATTCTGTACGAAAGAAGACTGCTCGCGGTGACTATGTTCACCGGCAGCGTCATGCCAGCGCGCGGTAAAGGTGACAAAGGCGTGCTCAGGCTGGCCGCCGAATACCTCGGAGCTTTCCACCTCCAGGCCCAGCCAGGTGCTCTGGGCACTCCAGGCGGCAATGGCGTCGCGGTCCAGGCCGGCCTGTTGCGCAGGCAGCGTAGTGGCGACCAGGTAATCGACCAGGCCCAGCACATAGGCGCTGTAGCGCGAGCGCATCAACGCGCTGGCGCAGGGGGCCGGGTGGCCGGCGTGATAATGGCCGCAGCAGGCATCCAGCAGATTGCCGCTGCCGCACGGGCAAATGGATGTACTCATCGGGTTACCACCAATACTTTCCGAAGTTTTCCGGGTTGGCCCAGAAGCGGGCGTTGAGCCAGTCCGGCACCTGTTTATAGTCAAGCAGATCATAGGTAAACAGCGTCAGCACCTGATCATCGCGTTGGAAGCGTTCGCCGGCTTGCAGGGCCAGGGAGAAAAAGTCGGTGTCCTTCCAGTCGCAGGCACCCAGGTCGACCAGCACGGCAATGCGGCTGGCGTTGAGGTTACGGATGCCTCCGAGCAGGGTCAGGCCCTGGGGTTTGGACAGGTGCTCCAGGCAGTCGACCACCAGCGCGAGGTCAAAGCGCTGCACGGCGAGGTCTTCCGGCAACGGCCCTGGCGCGGCATAGAACACCTCGGTATCCGCGTGCGCAGCCCGGAAGGCATCCAGCGCCGGAAATTGGCTGGCGCCCACTAACAACAGGCGTTTTGGCCTGTGAAGGTCCAGCAGGGCCGCCAAGGCTTGTTGGGGCGTACGGGCAGAAATTCCAGCGGTCATTGCAGATCCTCGCATCAAGACCGTAGAGACTAGCGCGGCTGGGCGCGTGGGCCTAGAGCGCGGCGGTCGATACCCACCGAGGTGGAATTGAAGTTTTTTGATCCTTCACTGGCAAATCGCCGGTAGAAGTCGTTACTGTGCGCTCAAAGAAAAATTTGAAAACACTCAGGAGCCCCATGATGCGTAAGGTTTTTCTGTTGGCCCTGTTGGTCAGCCCCGTTGCCCTGGCCCAGAGTGTCAGTGTCGAAACCAACTCGTTGATGCGCTTGCCCAGCAGTACCAGCGTGTTGCAGCTCGAGCGCCTGGACGTGGCGGACTACGGCACCTTGCTGATTCCGGCCACCATCAGCCAGGTCACGGTGGATGAGCTGCACTTGGGGCGCGACGCACGCATCACCATTGTGCCTGGCAATACCGCCTTGCAAATGCAGGTACGCGAGGCGCAGTTGGAGCACGGTAGCCAGATCACTTCACGGGGCGCCCCCGGCACCCACGAAAAACCCGCCAAGGCTGGGCGTGATCTGACCTTGCGCATTAACTCGCTGACTGCCGAAGCGCTGTCGGTGGATGCCCGTGGTGGCGCTGGAGCCCAAGGATATGCGGGCCTGGACGGTGCCAACGGCGTGGACCCGGGTTGCACCTGGGGTTCAGCCGGGCGCGGCTTTAATGGCGATAACGGCGGCGATGGCCGGCCAGGGGCAGCGGGCGCCCAGGTACGCCTGGAGTTGCCACAGGAATTCCCGGCTGAACAGATCAAGGTCTGGGTCGATGGCGGGGCTGGAGGCCTGGCGGGTGTTGCAGGTAAACCCGGCAAGGGCGGGCAGTCCAAGGGCTGCCTGGTGTACCGCGCGGACGGCGGCGAAAAGGGCCGGCCAGGGTTGGAGGGGCAACCGGGGCCGGCTGGGCCTGCGGGGTCTGTGACTATCCAGCGGCTGTAGGAGCCAGCTTGCTCGCGCAAAACGTCAACGATAACGCGTGCTTCCTGAATAAACGCGGCGGCCGTTAGTTTTTCGCGAGCAAGCTCGCTCCTACACGCGTTAGGGCAAGCCTACAGCCCAAAACATCGGCCGGGC